>NZ_JARGYD010000029.1:0-1461 GCF_029168315.1 Psychromarinibacter halotolerans | reverse complement strand
GGGAGTGGACAAAACATGGGGGTCATCTTCGTCGTTGCGGCCCGTGCTAAGGTGAGTTCTTTGCGTGTGGGGCTGCCATGGACGTACGGATTACAATCGAAACTACCTTCGACAACGGGGAGAAGCGCACTCATCAGCTTGACGGCATTTCACGACCCTACCGGGTGACCTGTCCAGACGGGATCGGGTTGCGCCTCGAGGATGGGAAGAGGGTTGTCGAACAGATTCAGCGGGCAATTCTTTGCGATCAGGTTGAGGAAATCATCCGAGAAAGCCGCGTATGCCCGGATTGCGCCTCGGTTCGTGCCATTCATGACTATCGCACGCGCGATCTCGACACGCTCTTTGGGCGGGTTCGGGTCAAAGCCGCGCGCTTGCGCCGCTGTTCGTGTGATGCCAGGTCAGCGGCGATGCCCGGCGGACCTATTTCTCCGCTGGCCTATTTCTTTCCTGACCGGGCTACCCCGGAGCTGCAGCGGCTCCATGCGGAACTCGGGTCCCGGCATTCCTTTCGCGAAGCCGCGCGGCTGATGAAAAGCTTCCTCCCCTGCCATCCGCCCCATCACACCACGGTGCGTGACCGGTTGGGAAGAGTAGCCGCGGGGCTCGAGAAAAGTCGAAGGGCATCAGGCGATCCCGCTGAAGCACTTCCCAAAGGGGGTTTGACGGTTTTTCTGGACGGTGCGCATATCCGCTGTCGACCGGAGTATCAGCAGCGACACCTGGATCTTGTGGTCGGTAAGATTGAAAGTCGCAATATGTGCCGACGATTTGGCTTGGTCGCCAATGCGACGGCATCGCCAGGCAGCCGGATGCGAGAAGAGCTGTCAGACTTTGGATGGAAGCCGGGCCGTCTGTTGACGGTAATCTCTGATGGCGAGCTTGCTCTCCCGAACCTCATACGGAATGCCATGGGTGGCGACGGCCAGGTGAAGCATATCCTCGACTGGTGGCACATCTCGATGCGTATTCGACATGTCGAGGCCGCCGTTCAGGGTCTGGTCCAGATACCGGGATTCACTGGAATTCCGGTGCTGTTCCAGCGCCCCGCGAAAAGCCTTCGCTGGTGGCTGTGGCATGGCAGAGCACGGGTCGCGGAAACTTATCTGAAAGGGCTCATGCACGATTGCACCCGCCTTGCGGAAGAACCTTTGGCTGTCCGCACCGCTGCCGCTCGTGTGCAGGCCCGATGCGGGACACTGTACACCTATCTCGCGAACAACATGGAATCCCTTGTCGACTATGGCCGACGGTACCGTAACGGGCTGCCCATCTCGTCATCTCGTGCCGAAGGATCAGTCGATGACATTGCCAATGCCCGCATGGGAAAGCGCAGAAGGATGCGGTGGTCGCCCAAAGGGGCTCACCGAGTAGCCGTCACAAGGGCCGCAGTTCTCGATGGTCGGCTGACCGTCGCAAACAGAAAACGCGCCGCATGACCCCCATGTTTTGTCCACTCCC
>NZ_JARGYD010000028.1:0-1865 GCF_029168315.1 Psychromarinibacter halotolerans | reverse complement strand
AAAATACCAAATACAAAAAAGCGCGCCAAACAAGGCGCGCTTTTTGCGTTCCGGGGACAAGAGCGAGCGTGAGCGCATAAGGCGGACGCTTTTGCAGCGTCAGCTGCAAAGCGACCTCTCATCGATCACGCCTACGAGGCAGCGTACCGGGCAAGGCGATCGCGGCCCCGTGTTATGGACCGATTCTGTGCCCTAAGTGACAGTTGTCTGTCAGGCGCTTGAAAGAATTAAGAATTTTCCGTCGAAAAATCCAGCACAGGCCCTTGCGGTCCTCCGCGCATAGGCATATTACACCCGAACTTGGCGCGGGGTGGAGCAGCCCGGTAGCTCGTCAGGCTCATAACCTGAAGGTCGTAGGTTCAAATCCTACCCCCGCAACCAAGTTAAACAAAACGCCGCCAACGTACACCGTTGGCGGCGTTTGGCGTTTAAGCACCATGCGTCCGTGGCCGGCAAGTTTGGGTCCGGAGCTGCGTCATGCTCGGTTCAGTTTCCTCGGTGACAGCTACATCGCGGTGCGTGATCGCAAAACGCCGTCCATGCGCGTTCCCTCGATGTTCGGGGGCGCGTGTTTTGGCGCTCGGAGGCGAGGTGGGTCTGGACGGCGCGCGACGACGTTTGGTAATCGTGGATGGGACCGTCCTTATTCCATGACCGGAGAAATTTTGGTTTCTCCGTCACTGCTGCCCGACGGGGGGAAGCGAAAGCATGAACTGGCACCTAGGTCTCCAGAGCCTTGCGATATCAGTAAATGAGTACACGAGTTCGGAAGAAAGTAGCCGATGATTGTCCGGCAAACTCTGAGCTCTGGTCACTCTGCGGCGTGGTGTTGCGATGCATTCGCCTCGATACCTTCTGGCGACGGGGTCCCCGTCCATCCAAATTGCCAAGAAGAACGTTATGGGTTCACTGGGCTTTGATTCGCAGAGCAATGGCCGCTCTTCTCCGTTACGTGAAGACGGGACCAGACGCGCAACGGCCAAATGATCCGTATCCATGTCTCGGTGAACGATGCAGGGTGTACGCACGACGTGCATAGGACACCGCAAGTCTGACTGACCCTTGGATACCGTATCGCCGTCCAAGCTCGACGGCCTCTTCCCCGAAGCCTTATCAAACTTGGGTTGGCCGGTTTCCAGCCTCGGTACGAAATTACCTATGTTATCTGTTGGACCCGAAACCAACGCACACTCACGGACAGGCCAGAGCCAACCGCCACTATCCGAAGTCCTGGGGCGAGCGGAGTGATCTGCGCCTGGATCTATGAGAGTGTTCGCCCCTAACGACATGAAGCAACTCCGATGCGTCAGAGGGAGAAGTCTCTCGACGCTTCGGGTCAGCTCAGGCGGGGTTGCGAACGCACTGTGTCACCGGACGATTGGAGGAACCCGGGTGCCGGTTTCTCCCTAACGCTCCGGTGCGCTCAGCGGCCGGGTCCACGTCAGTCAAGCCGGCTCGCGACCTACAGCCCCAATCGTCGGTAAAGAATCAAGCCGTCCCCGAATCCTTCACCGGGATCTGTCCCGCGTCCGAATCTTTCGCCCGCTTACGCCAGGTCTATTTACGACTCGGGACGTGGAAAAGCTGTTAACGTTAAGGAAAGATGGGGGAAAATAGCCGACGAACAACCATCCGAGTCGGAGATTCGGGGCTGGATTCGGGAATCAGAGATGCGATTCTAGGGGTCGAGAGGCACCAAGACCGCTTTCCAGGCCGCGGTGCGGCGAAAGTTTGGCCAGCAAATTAAGGGCCCAGCCGCTTCTTTGAACTTTTTCTGAAAAAAGGCCTTGCGGGTTGTCGGTGTGATCCGTAAATACCCCTTCACCGGCGGCGCTGAGGCGCTGGCGGGACGGCCCGGGGGTCGC
>NZ_JARGYD010000027.1:0-2567 GCF_029168315.1 Psychromarinibacter halotolerans | reverse complement strand
CTGCCATCCTGAAGGCGCACGACGAGTGTGGAGCCTTCCAGATACATGGCGAAGTGATTGCCGCCGCCGGCGTAGCCAGATGCATCCTTCGCAAAAAGCCCCTGCGCGCCATTCGTGTCATCGGGCTGGAACGTGAAGGCAATCGTGCCAGCCTGCGTTTCGTACTTGCCCTCGTGCGGCAGTTCGATGACAGAGTTGCCGCTGCCGTCGAACGGCGTGTCGCCGAACGCCTCGTAGATCGGGATCGGCGAATTGTTCGGCGCGAAGACTTCGATCGTATAGGTGCCGGTACTGGTTTCGAAGCCGTCGGAGATCGAGTACTGTAGGGTTTCGGACCCCACAAAACCAACGTCGGGCGTGTAGCTCAACGACCCGTCCGCGGCGACTATGACAGAGCCGTTCTCCGCCTCTTGGAAGTCGACCACCACCAGGCCATCGCCATCCGCGTCGGTATCGTTTGCGAGAAGCCCAAGGACCGCATCGACGGTAAGGCTCTGACCAGCTTCGATGGAATAGGCATCTTCGACAACAGTCGGCGCATCGTTGACCACTTCAAGCACCACGGTACCGACTGCGGTGTCGGTCCCGTCTGATACGGTGTATTGCAGCGTCTCCACACCGACGAAACCTTCATTCGGCCAGTATACGAACGATCCGTCGGCGGCGACCGACAGGGTGCCGTTTGCCGCAGGATCGAAATTGATCACTTCCAGCGCATCACCGTCGTCGTCCGTATCGTTTGCGATCAGCCCGTCCGGCGCGGCAACGGTCAGCACTTCGCCCGGCCGCAGCACATAGCCGTCGTCGACGGTGCCGGGCGGTTGGTTCAGGACGTCATCGTCCTCGATCGTCGCCGATCCGATTGCCAGCACCGAATTCGACGCGAAGTCGCGCAATTCCAAGAAGAACGTCTCGGTACCTTCAACGACGGTGTCGTCAGTTATGCCAACCGACACACTGGTTACTGTCTGCCCGGCTGCAAAGTTGAACGGCAGAAAGAGACCGCTGGTGTAGTCTTCCGGGTCGGTCGCCGAGCCGTCCGCGAACGAAACGGTCAGAATATCACTCTCGACCGACGTATCTCCGCTCCGGACGATGAGGAGGCTAACGGTGCCGTCACCCTCGTTCACCGTGATGTCCTCGATCGAATAGCTGGATACCGGCGGCGACACCTCGACGTTGACCGTCGCGGTCACTGCTCCGCCCTGCCCGTCGTCCAGACTGTATTCAAAGCTGTCGGTTCCAGAGAATCCCGCATCGGGCGTGTACGTGAAAGACCCATCCGGACGGAGGACTACCGCGCCATTTTCGGGCTGAAGGAAACTGGCGATCGACAATGGATCGCCGTCGACGTCGAAGTCATTGTCCAGCACGCCCGGAACCGTGATGGTCAAGGCGGTCTCGAAACCGGTTGTGAAGCTGTCGTCCACCGCAACCGGCGCATCGTCCACCGGATTGACGGTCAACGTCACCGTCGCGGTGTCCGTCCCGCCGTTGCCGTCATCGACCAGGTAGGTGAAGCTGTCCGTCCCGTTGAAGTCCGCATCCGGATTGTAGGTGAACGACCCGTCCGGGTTCAGGTTCAGCGTCCCGTTCGACGTCCCGCTCACCAGGCTCACCGTCAGTGGATCGCCATCTGCATCGGTGTCGTTCGCCAGCACACCGCCGGCCAAGTTGGCGCCCGAGAAGACGTCCTCGTTCAGGGCGTAGCTATCGTCCGTCGCCACCGGATCGTCGTTCACCGGATTGACGGTCAACGTCACCGTCGCGGTGTCGGCCCCACCGTTGCCGTCGTCGACAAGGTAGGTGAAGCTGTCCGTCCCGTTGAAGTCCGCATCCGGATTGTAGGTGAACGACCCGTCCGGGTTCAGGCTCAGCGTCCCGTTCGACGTCCCGCTCACGAGGCTCACCGTCAGCGGATCGCCATCTGCATCGGTGTCGTTCGCCAGCACACCGCCAGCCACGTTGGCGCCCGAGAAGACGTCCTCGTTCAGGGCATAGCTGTCGTCCGTCGCCACCGGATCGTCGTTCACCGCGTTCACGGTAAGGCTCACCGTCGCGGTGTCCGTCCCGCCGTTGCCGTCGTCGACAAGGTACGTGAAACTGTCCGACCCGTTGAAGTTCGCGTCCGGCGTATAGGTGAACGACCCGTCCGGGTTCAGGCTCAGCGTCCCATTCGACGGGCCGGAGATCACCGAAACAGTCAGGAAATCTTCGTCAGGATCGTAGTCAGCACCTGCACCGTTGTCTGCAAGCACATTTCCAACGAGCGGGGTGTCTTCGTCCGTGCTGAAGACGTCATCGATGGCAACTGGCAGATCATTGTCGGCTCCGACAGCGATACTCACCGTCGCGGTATCCGTCCCACCGTTGCCGTCGTCGACGAGGTAGGTGAAGCTGTCCGACCCATTGAAGTCCGCATCGGGCGTGTACGTGAACGACCCGTCCGGGTTCAGGCTCAGCGTCCCATTAGACGGGCCCGTTTCCACAATGCTCGACAGCGTATCGCCATCGACGTCGGTGTCGTTCGCCAGCACACCCGGCAGCGAGATCACGAGGCTCGTATC
>NZ_JARGYD010000026.1:2500-5707 GCF_029168315.1 Psychromarinibacter halotolerans | reverse complement strand
TGTTTGGCGCGCTTTTTTGTATTTGGTATTTTGTTTATCGTTAGAGATAGGGTTTTTTCTAGGTTTGGCGGTGACCTACTCTCCCACGTCTTAAGACGCAGTACCATCGGCGCTTCGGCGCTTAACGGTCGAGTTCGGAATGGGATCGCGTGTTTCGCTCGTGCTATGACCACCAAACCAAGGAAAAACCCTGTCTGCTTTATGCAGACAACACATCAAGTCCAAGCCAAGGACGTTATCCTTTGGCGTATGCTTTTGTCCTGAAGCGACGTTGGTCTGTCTACTACTGGATCAAATCAAGCCTATCGGGCAATTAGTACCGGTCAACTGAACGTGTCGCCACGCTTACATCTCCGGCCTATCGACGAGGTGGTCTACCTCGGCCCTCAGGGATACCTTGTTTTGAGGGGGGCTTCCCGCTTAGATGCCTTCAGCGGTTATCCTTTCCGATCATAGCTACCCAGCACTGCCATTGGCATGACAACTGGTCCACCAGTGGATCGTTCACCCCGGTCCTCTCGTACTAGGGGCAACTCCTCTCAAGTATCCTACACCCACGGCAGATAGGGACCGAACTGTCTCACGACGTTCTAAACCCAGCTCACGTACCTCTTTAAACGGCGAACAGCCGTACCCTTGGGACCTGCTCCAGCCCCAGGATGAGATGAGCCGACATCGAGGTGCCAAACGGTGCCGTCGATATGGACTCTTGGGCACCATCAGCCTGTTATCCCCGGCGTACCTTTTATCCGTTGAGCGATGGCCCTTCCACTCGGGACCACCGGATCACTATGGCCGTCTTTCGACTCTGCTCGACTTGTCAGTCTCGCAGTCAGGCTGGCTTCTGCCATTGCACTCAACGAGCGATTTCCGACCGCTCTGAGCCAACCTTCGCGCGCCTCCGTTACTCTTTAGGAGGCGACCGCCCCAGTCAAACTACCCGCCACACAGGGTCCCGGAACCGGATAACGGTCCGCGGTTAGACATCAAGCAGAACAAGGGTGGTATCTCAAGGATGGCTCCACAGAGACTGGCGTCCCTGCTTCGAAGCCTACCACCTATCCTGCACATGTTGTGCCTGATGCCAGTGTGAAGCTGTAGTAAAGGTGCACGGGGTCTTTCCGTCTAACCGCGGGAAGCCTGCATCTTGACAGGCAATTCAATTTCGCTGAGTCGATGTTGGAGACAGCGGGGAAGTCGTTACGCCATTCGTGCAGGTCGGAACTTACCCGACAAGGAATTTCGCTACCTTAGGACCGTTATAGTTACGGCCGCCGTTTACCTGGGCTTCAATTCGGAGCTTGCACTCCTCCTTTTAACCTTCAGGCACCGGGCAGGCGTCAGACCCTATACGTCGTCTTGCGACTTCGCAGAGCCCTGTGTTTTTAGTAAACAGTCGCCACCCCCTGGTTTGTGCCCCCGACCCTCTTGAGCCGGGCCTCCTTCTCGCGAACTTACGGAGGTATTTTGCCGAGTTCCTTCAACATCGTTCTCTCAAGCGCCTTGGTATTCTCTACCAGTCCACCTGTGTCGGTTTAGGGTACGGTCTGATGGAGGGCTATTTCCAGGAACTGTCTTGGATACGCTCCAATCCGATAAGGAACGCACGCCGCCACAATCCGTCACATCCTCCTGGCCCAGGAATATTAACCTGGTTCCCATCGACTACGCCTTTCGGCCTCGCCTTAGGGGCCGGCTTACCCTGCTCAGATTAGCTTTAAGCAGGAACCCTTGGACTTTCGGCGACAGGGTCTCTCACCCTGTTTGTCGCTACTCATGTCATCATTCTCGCTAGTGATCACTCCACCGGTTCGCTCACGCGCCGGCTTCTCAGTAAACACCTCGCCTCCAATGCATCCGAGGATGCTAAGGAGGCATGGTGTTTTATCACACTACGCTCCGCTACCACTGCATACGCAGTCCTAAGCTTCGGCTCATGGCTTGAGCCCCGTTACATCTTCGCCGCAGGACAACTTATTTAGACCAGTGAGCTGTTACGCTATCTTTAAAGGATGGCTGCTTCTAAGCCAACCTCCTGGTTGTTTTGGTCGTCCCACCTGCTTTCCCACTTAGCCATGAATTAGGGGCCTTAGCTGTAGGTCAGGGTTGTTTCCCTCTCCACGACGGGCGTTAGCACCCGCCGTGTGTCTGCCAAGTAGTACTCCCGGGTATTCGGAGTTTGGTTAGGATCAGTAAGTCTGTGGGACCCCATTACCCATCCAGTGCTCTACCCCCCGGGGTATTCGCTTGACGCTCTACCTAAATAGATTTCGCGGAGAACCAGCTATCTCCGAGTTTGATTGGCCTTTCACCCCTAGGCACAACTCATCCCGACCTTTTTCAACAGGTGTGGGTTCGGACCTCCAGCAAGTGTTACCTTGCCTTCATCCTGGTCATGCCTAGATCACTCGGTTTCGGGTCTGATCCCACGAACTCGACGCCCTATTAAGACTCGCTTTCGCTGCGCCTACACCTATCGGCTTAAGCTTGCTCGTGAGACCAAGTCGATGACCCATTATACAAAAGGTACGCCGTCAGATCTCGAGGATCCTCCGACTGCTTGTAGGCGTCCGGTTTCAGGTACTGTTTCACTCCCCTCGTCGGGGTGCTTTTCACCTTTCCCTCACGGTACTGGTTCGCTATCGGTCAGTAAGGAGTACTTAGCCTTCGGGGGTGGTCCCCCGATCTTCAGACAGGATTTCACGTGTCCCGCCCTACTTAATACGTATCTCAAAGCTTCCTGTACGGGGCTGTCACCCACTATGGCCAGACTTTCCAATCTGTTCCAGTCACTTATCGATCTCGGCTGGTCCCCGTTCGCTCGCCGCTACTAGGGGAGTCTCTATTGATGTCCTTTCCTCCGGGTACTTAGATGTTTCAGTTCCCCGGGTTTGCTCTTAAAACCCTATGTATTCAGGTCTTAAGTACCTGTTTCAGCCGACTATAAAACGCCCGAAGGCAATTATAATCAACTGTCAGGTGGGTTGCCCCATTCGGAGATCCAGGGGTTAAAGCCTATTACCGGCTAACCCTGGCTTATCGCAGGTTATCACGTCCTTCATCGCCTCTTACTGCCAAGGCATCCACCAAACGCCCTTCTCGCGCTTGATTTGATCCAGAAGAAGACAGGCCGTGCAGACCGTCAACTTCTCAAGGTGCACCCCTACCTAGCGGGGCACACGGACCAAAAGCATACTATCCCGCTCT
>NZ_JARGYD010000025.1:0-5804 GCF_029168315.1 Psychromarinibacter halotolerans | reverse complement strand
CCGCGCGCGGCGGCGGTGTCGGCATAGGCAGAGAAGGTGATCTTGCTGCCCTGCTTCTTGCGCTGGTTGTAGGCGGACAGCAGGAACCGGTCTAGCGGCCGCCAGACGTAGATCACCTGCGCCGCGTCGAAGCGGTCGAACAGGGGCAGCATGTCGCGCGCCATCGCCGGCGCCATCGCGAACAGCCCGCCCGCGTGCATCGGGTCGCCAAGCGCGTTCTCGTTCGACAGGAACACCGTCTCGGTGCTGCCCTCGGGCGCGTCGCGGTCCAGGAAGCTGTCCAGCGCGGCGTGGAACGGCGCCGGATCGTCCGACCCCAGCGCGTCGAACGGCAGTTTGCGGAAATCGTGCAGGTAATGGAAATGCTGCTGCGCCAGGATCTCGGGATTGCGGCCGCACAGGTTCTGGATCCAGGTGCTGCCCCCCTGCGAGGAGCCGGGATGCAGAAGCAGTTTCGGTTTCGTCATCTCGTTCTTTCTTCTCGGTTTCTCCGACGACCCGCGGGCAATGCGGGCACCCGGCTCAGGTATCGATCGGGATCAGCGTATTGACCAGCGAGTCCGTCATGAACGCAACCTCTATGCCCAGCTTGTCCTCGATCAGCTTCTTCGCCTTCTGCATTCCGATGATCTGTTTCTCGTGGACATGCAGGTCCAGGTCCCAGCCGACCCGGGTCTGGTAGAACCGGTTCGCCCCCAGCGAATAGCTGAAGTCGACGCCGTACAGTTCGACCCGCTTCGGCTTCCATCCCAGCGCCAGCTGCAGCGCGCCATAGGCGGCGGAATAGCCCTCGAACACGCCGCGGTCGGGGTGCAGCGAGAACCCGTCGCGCCCCAGCGAGCGCACGAAGCTGACCTGCCGGTAGGGCACCAGCGCGCGGCGGAAGTAGGAACAGACATAAAGGTGGCTGTCGTTCAGATCGACGCCCGCCTCTTTGAACATGTGCCCCTTCTCGTCGATGAAGCGCCAGTCCTGGATCCACAGGTGGTCGCAGCGCATCCCGCGCGCCTTGAACAGCAGCGGGGCCGAGTTCACGCCGAGGTAGACACCCTTGAACTTCGGGTCCATGCCGTCCGCCGCGGTGGGCGCGTTGCCGATGATCCGGACAATCGTCATTCTGCCGCCTCCGCCGTCATGCCGCGTAGATGTCGTCGTAGATCGACACGATCCGACGCCAGTTCATGTATTTCTCGAAATAGGCCCGTCCCGCCGCCTTCTGCCGTTCCAGCCGCGCCCGGTCGTGGTCCAGTTCATAAAGCAGGTCGAACAGCGTATCGGACCCGGCCTGCAGGAAGGGCGGCGGTTCCGCGGTCTGCAGCGCGCTGCAGAAGATGTCCGTCGACAGGATGTCGGCGTTGTTGATCACCACGTTGCCGGTGAACAGCCCCTCGTAGGACACCAGATGGAAGCCGCCGGTCACCACCTCGTCGATGGTCACGTCGTGCCGGGTGCGCAGCGCCAGAAGCTCGATCGGGTTGATCCCCTCGGCCAGCGTCAGCGACAGGAACGGCGCGCGTTCCATGAACCCGATCAGCTTGTCGAAGGCCTCGTCGCGCTTGGCGCCCCAGCGGGTGCCGGTGCGCGAACTGGGCGAATACAGCACCCGCAGGCTGCCGCCTTCCGAGGCCGCGTCATGCGGCAAAGACGGAATCGACGGGCGATAGAGACAGTTCGGCACCACGATGAAGTCGTCGTAGGTGCGCGCGAAGCCATGCGCGACCACCAGCTTCTTGTCGAACTTCAGCTCGGGCGCGTCGGCCAGATAGACCGGGTGTTCGCGCTGGCCCTGATGCAGCTGCCAGACCAGCTGTGCGCCGGTGGCGGCAAGATGTTCCAGCACCAGATTCTCGATCTGCCGCGGCAGCCAGTTGTGCACATGCACCACCGTGGCCCGCGCCAGCATCGTGGTCAGGATCTCGCGCCCGGCGGGGCGCGACAGGTTCACCGGGATCGCGGCCGGCGAGAACAGCATCATCTCGGGCTTCAGCGCGCCGAACTGCAGGCAGGCGGCGTCGTGCCCGGCGGCGCGCTGTGCATCGGCCAGCATCGCGGCGGCGCCGGAAATCGCGGAATTGGTCAGGTGCAGGATCATGTCGCGCTCCGGTCGATGAACCGCGCCCGCATCCCGGCCTTCAGCAGCCAGGACAGCTTTTGCGTGTCGTCCATGCGGGGGTTCTGCAGCAGGCCCCAGTAGCGGTGCCGCATCGCCAGCGAGATATACCCCGCCTCGGCCTCGGCGGCGAGCGCCTCGCGGATCTGGCCCGCCTCGCGCAGGGCCGGGTCGCGGCGGTGGCGGCCCATCAGCAGCACCAGCGGCGACGGCTGCACCGGGCGCTCGGCTTCGATCCGGCGGCGCAGCAGCGTGACCGCGTCGGGCTTGCCGAACATCGGCACCAGCGACGGGTTGCGGCCATAGAACCAGCCGTCGATCCAGCCCCGGATCAGCGGCGCCACATCGCTGCTGTCGGCGACCGGGAACAGGTTGCAGCCCGCCACCTGCGCCGGCGCGTCGGGGTCGATCACGATCGCCATGTCGGCGCGGCGCAGCGTCTCGGCGCGGTTGGACGCGTACTTGTTGCCGCAGACCACCACCAGCAGCACGTCGGGCGCGACCGCGTGGATGAACTCGGCGACCCCGTCCTCGGGCTCGTGCGCGATCAGGAAGAACTTCTGCCCCGCGAAGATCGAGTTCTTCGGCCCCGGAATCCGGGTCGCGATCTCGTGGAAGCTTTTCAGCAGGATGCGTTCGGGATTGCTTTGATAGAGACTGGACATGTGCCAGTGCGGCACCCGCTCGGCATAGTTCGCGATCATGTCGCGGTACAATGCGACGGCGGGCGCCTTGCGCAGCGCCGGCCGCAGGAACAGCATCTGGATGCCGCCGCGCGATGCGGTGAAATCGGCGGAAAGCTCGATCCCGATCTTGTTTTGCGAAATCGAGACGGTTCCCGCGCGATCGCACGGCAGGTCCTGTTCGGTTTCGGCCGCCCGTGTGGTCATCCGTGTCTCCTGCCGCCCCATCGCTGCCCTGACATATCGTTCGATATGCAAGGGGCGGCGAAAACGCAAACCCGAAGGTCGGAAGACCGGGCCGGGCGGCTAGGGCGATGCGCTTCATTGCACTTGCCCCCGGACCACGGCAGAACGGTCGGACCGTTCCCGTTTCCACTTCCCCCGAGGGGCCGATGCCTGCCACCGCTTCCGACGACACGACACCGCAGACCCCGCTTGCCCTTGCGCGGCAGGCGCTGGCCGAGGGGCGGCGGCGGCGGGCCAAGCGGCACCTGCGCGATGCGGCGGCCGCCACCGAGGCCGACGCCGAACGGCTGGAGATCGCCCTGCTGATGGCGCGGGCCGACAGCCAGGACGAGGCGCTGGAGATCGCCGGGGACGCGCTGTACCGCGACCAGCCGGGGCTGCGGCTGCAGATGCTGCGGCTGCGGCTGTTCCTTGCGCTGGGGCGCGGCGGCGACGCCGAGACCCTGGCCCGCGCGCTGGTGGCGGCGCATCCCGCCGATCCCCGCCCGGTGCTGGCGCTGGCCGACATGCTGGAGACCGGCGGCCGCACCGCCGAGGCGCTGACGCTGATGCGCGACGCCCTGCCCCGGATGCCCGACCGCCCCGGCCCCCGCCTGCGGCTGGCGCAGCTGGAACTGGCCGAGGTCGGCCCCGACGCCGCCCGCGCCGCGCTGGACCCGCTGGAGACATCCGCGATCCAGACCCCTGCCGAGGTGCTGCAACTGGCGCGGCTGTACGCCCGGCTGGGCGAAAGCCGGAAGGAAAGCGCGGTGCTGGCGGGGTGGCTCGAAACCGGGGACCGGGCCCCCGATCCGCGGGTGCTGGCCTATCTGTTCCACCGCACCCTGAGCTATGCCCCCGACGCGGCCCCGATCGAACGCGCCAGCGCCGCGCTGGCGCCGGTGCTGGGGCCCGAGCGGGTGCGTGCGATCCTGCTGAAGGCCTATCTGCAGGACGGCGACGCGGCCAAGGCGCTGGACTGTGCCCGCGATCGCGGCGCGCGCAGCCCCGAGGACGCGTCAGAAACCGCCCGCGCGCTGTTCGCGCTGCAACGGGGGCCGCTGGCGCTGCGCTATCTGCGGTTCTGCCTGCGCCGCTGGCCCGAGTCGCTGCACCTGCGCAAGACCCTGTTCATCGGCCTGCGCAAGGGCGGCGAACTGGCCCGTGCCACGGCGCTGCTGGACGCGCCCGAGGCACGCGGCCCCGCGTTCGACACCCTGCGGCTGCAGGCGCGGATCTTCGCCGCCGATGCCGGCAGCGGGCCGCAGCCCGATCTCGACCCGGTGCTGGACGAGGTCGAGGCGCAGGCGCGGCCCGACGAGCGCACGATGCAGATCCTGATGCAGCACCTGATCGCCCGCGCCGACCTGCCCCGCGCCGAACGGCTGGACCGGCACATGCGCGCGGTGCAGGCGCTGGGGCCGCGGGCGCGCTGGCGGCCGCCGCAGATCGCGCAGCAGTTCACCGAGCTGAAGCTAACCGCGTCGCATTTCGGCGCCGAGCGGCTGGCCGCCCTTGCCGATGCCGATGCCGACACGCTGTCGCGGGAACTGCGCGCGGCGTCGTGGTCCTTTATCCTCGCGCAGATGATGGTGTCCGCCGAGGCGTCCGACCCGATGCCCCGCCCGGCCCCCGGAAACGTCCCGAAACCGGCGCAAAAGCCGGTAACAGAGACGCATTCCGACGACATCCCGATCCCCACCGACGGCACCGGCCCGATCCCGGCGCTGATCCACCAGTACTGGAACACCACCCCCGCGCCGCCGCAGGTGCTGGCCTTCGCGGACAGCTGGCGCGCGGTGCCCGGCTATACCCACCGGCTGTACGACCGCCGCACCGCGCTGCAGATCCTGCGGGCCGAGTTCGGCCCGACATGGGTGCAGGCGTTCCGCATGGCCAAGCGCCCGGCGGAAGAGGCGGATTTCCTGCGGCTGTGCATGCTGGCGCGGCACGGCGGGGTCTGGGCCGATGCCGACGACGTGCTGACCGGCGATCTGGCCGCGCTGCTGGACGGGGCGGACGGTCTGCTGGTGTTCCGCGAAAGCGTCAGCGGCGCGCTGGCCAACAACGTGATGGCCGCCGCGCCGGGCCACCCGGCCATCCTGTTCGCGGCGCGGATGGCGCGGCAGGACCTGCTGCGCCGGTCGAACGAAACGATCTGGCTGAAGACCGGCCCCGGCCTGCTGACCCGCGCGGTGGGCCAATATATCGCCGCCGCCCGGGCCCGCGCGGCGGACGGCACCCCGACCCGGCTGCGCGTGACCATCGCGTCAGAGGACGACCTGCGCCGGCAGGCGGCGATCCACAACCCGCTGGGTCACAAACGCACGGCGGCGCACTGGCACGACCGCGACCGCGGCGAACAGGGGTTTCTGGACCTGCTGGCGCGGCTGACCGCCGCCGCGGAACAGGGGGGCGAACAGGCGGCCAGTTCCGAAAGCTGACCCGCGCGCTCAGCGGGTGGCCAGCAGGCCTTCCAGCTCGTCGATCCGGGCGCGCAGGGCGTGGACCTCGTCCAGCGCCTTTTGCTGGTCCAGCGTGTACAGCGTCAGTTCCTCGACCTTCTCCAGCAGCGCCATCTGCATCGCCGTCATGTCCAGCCCCGCCACGCCGACCTCGGCCGCCGAGGGCACGCCCGGCAGGTGGCTGTTGGTCTCTATGAAGGCGGCAAGCTCGGTCAGCGGCATCAGTTCGTAGTCCGGGGCAAAGACATAGTCGGGCACGTTCAGCGTGGTGCCGTTCACCACGACGCTGCCGCCGCCGGCCAGCACCAGATTGTGGCCGTT
>NZ_JARGYD010000024.1:0-6262 GCF_029168315.1 Psychromarinibacter halotolerans | reverse complement strand
TGTAATCCGTACGTCCATGGCAGCCCCACACGCAAAGAACTCACCTTAGCACGGGCCGCAACGACGAAGATGACCCCCATGTTTTGTCCACTCCCCTTCTCGGTGAAGGTGTCGAGGGCGGTCTCGGCGACGGCGCGGGTCTCGGCCTGCCAGATCTCGCGCAGATCGGCTTTCACCGCCGGGTGCATCGACTTCGGGACCTTGTTCAGGACGTTGGACACTTTGTGGGTCCAGCACCGCTGATGGCGCGTGCTGGGAAAGATCTCCTCCATCGCCTTCCAGAACCCGAGCGCGCCGTCACCGACCGCCGCGTCCGGCGGCACCGAGAGGCCGCGGCTCCGGAGGTCCACCAGCAGTTCGCGCCAGCTCTGCGCGCTCTCGCGGACCCCGACCTGGAAGCCCACCAACTCCTTCTTACCTTCGGGGGTCGCCCCGATCATCACCAGCATGCACTCGGCCTGGGGCTCCATTCGGGCCTGGAGGTAGACACCGTCGGCCCAGACGTAGACATAGCGTCGCGCGGAGAGGTCGCGACGTTGCCAGCGATCATGCTCGCCCTGCCACTCGCTGGTAAGACGCGAGATCGCGCCCGGCGACAGGTTCGGCGCATCCGGCCCGACCAGCGCGCTCAGGGCCTCCTGGAAGTCCCCGGTCGAGACGCCCCGCAAGTAGAGGACCGGGAGCAAGGCATCGAGGCTGGGCGAGCGCCGCGCCCATTTCGGCAGGATGCGTGAGCTGAACCGGATCTTGCTCTCCGGCCGCACATCGGCAGATCGGTCGCGGATCTTCTGGCGCTGCACGGGGATCGGGCCGATGCCGGTCTGGATCGACCGCTCCGGCCCGGTTCCGTGGTGAACGACGCGCTGCCGGCCGTCGGGCAGGCGCTCCTCAGCAAACTGCGCGACAAAGCTCGCAGCCTCTGCCTTCAGCGCCGCGGCAAGCATCTGGCGGGCGCCGTCTCGCGCGATCTCGGTGAGTGGATCGATAACCGATCCGGGCTGGTGAAACGGGGTGATCGTGGTATCGTCTTCCATAGGCGTATCGCTCCTTCGGGAGGTTCTGGCAGGCTTTGACACCCGCCACGATACGCCGCCTTCTCAGGCCGTATCACCCAAATTCAGCCATAGCTCCCCTGCAACTGACGGAATGCCTCCGGCATCTCGACAAACGGAGCCCCGTTGCGCAGCGCGCCCGGCTTGCGCTGAACCACGGCGAGGTAATGGCGCCAGTCATAGATGACGCGTCCGGGGTGCCGGTGCGACCGTTCAATGATGCGCTGGTGCTCGCAGACCACGTGCCCTTCGGCCACGATCACCAGACGTTCGGGGTAGATGAGCAAGCTGACAGGGCGGCTCGCAAAGCTGGCAGGCACAGAGTAACGATTGCGCTCGAAAGTGATCAGGAAGGTGGGTGAGACCCGCTTGCTTTGCTCGACATAGCCATCGAAGGCCGTGGGTAACGGCATCAGCGCAGGCTTCTCGGCCTCCCAGGCATCGGCGATGGTGCCGGGCAGGCTGCCATGTCTGGTCTCGGTCCACAGCGCCTTTCATCGCTGTTCCAGCCAGATGGCCAGTGCATCAAGATCCGGGAAGGCTGGCACCACCTGCCAGATCCGGTGGCGCGCATCGCGGACGTTCTTCTCGACCTGACCTTTCTCCCATCGTAGCGCCATGCCGAACAGCACCTTCATCATCAGGCATGTCTGGACGGCGGTATCGCTATCGGTCTGCTGTCGACCGCGTTTTCCGGTCGGCGCAGCATCCCAGATCATCTCGGCATCGAACCAGATCGTCAGCGAGAGCCGGCGCTTGAGCGCTTCGTTATAGGCCGGCCAGTTCCTGGTCTTGTAGGTTGGGGGTGTCGGTCTGCTCATGCATCCCAGCTACCACGCTGGATTCACGAGATGAATCCCTCACAGGATTTGTGTAACAGAGCCGCGTGGAAGGACAACCGCAAGGTGGTCCGAGCAGAATACGCGGCTGCGCAACTCGGTTCCCATGCAACCGACGCCCGGCAGCGACACGCCCTACATCCTGGCCAACCACTGCCGGTGGGAGCGGTATTCGGAAATCGTGCCCAATCCCCTGCGGCCGTGCTTCCGCTCTTTCGTGCTGGGCACGGCGACGGCAAACAACGCCGCGGGCATGCCGGGGCTCTACCGGCTGGCGTAACCGGTGGGCGCATCGGCGGATGCATCCGATGCAGAACCAGTGAACCTGGCTGGATTTCCAGCATCAGATCGGCTCGGTCTACAGGGGCGGTATTCGGATGCGCCTGGCGCGGTCTATTCCATCGGCGCGTGGTTTTCTTTCTGCCAGCGCAATCGGACCCCGGATGGCTTGACCCGGCGATCCCTGATCAAACCTAGTTACGGGAAACCTGCCCATTGGCGAGGCTGCTGCGTGCGGAGATGTGCCCCGCTCGGAGCCTTGCGAAGATCGAAACAGGAGAACGACCGATGAGCGATACGTCCCAAGGTGATCACGAGTACTTCCGCAAGCGGGGGTTCGGCGGCGAAATGGGATTCGGGGACCGTCCGGCACTTCTGGTGATCGACATCATGAACGCCTTCACGAACCCGGGTATGCCTCTGGGCGCGGACCTGAGCCTGCAAATCGAGCATATCAATACGCTTCTTGATGCTGCCGAGGCGGCCAAGACGCCCGCCTTCTTCTCAGTTGTCAGCTACGAGGAGGCGGATTGCCGCGACGCCGGCATATGGGGAAACAAGATGAGCGGGCTGTTCGACCTCAAGACGGGGTCCGAAGCGGTCGAGCTCGATCCGCGGCTGCACATGCCGCGGGAAGCGTCCGTCTTAAACAAGAAATATGCCTCCTGCTTCTTTGGAACGGATCTCGTCTCCCGGTTGCAATCGTGGCGGGTGGACACACTGATCATCACCGGTTGCACGACGAGCGGATGCGTGCGGGCGAGCACGGTGGACGCCGTGCAATACGGCTTCCGGCCGATCGTCGTGGAGGAGGCGGTCGGCGACCGCTCCCAGCTCGCCCATAGACAGGCGCTGTTCGACATCCAGGCCAAGTATGGCGACGTCAGGAGCATCGAGGACACGGTGGCACGGCTCGCGCAGGTCGCGGCCGCCGCCGGGTAGGGTCGGCATTCACCTGAACGTGGGAGCGGACGGCATGCTCGCTCGACCTGTCGCACGAAACGACTGAAAACCGCAGAGAGGACAAAATGGACAATACCCTGTACGACTATTCCCCGATCGTTTCGCGGCCCCAGCTTACCTGGCCCGATGGGGCTCGCGTGGCCTTCTACATCGGGCTGAACATCGAACATTACGCGGTCGACAAACCCTCGACGAGCATCTTTCCGGGCACGGCCGGCCTCGCGCCGGATCCTCTCAACTACGGTTGGCGCGACTACGCGCTGCGGGTAGGCATCTGGCGCCTCGTCGACGCGCTCGACCGCTTCAAGCTGCCAGCGACCGTCCTGCTCAATTCCGATTGCTGCCAGCACTATCCGCAGGTGATCGAAGCCGGACGCGAAAGAGGCTGGGCGTGGCTGGCGCACGGCAAGAACAACTCGGTCTTCCAGGCGGGCATGACCATGGACGAGGAACGGGCCTATCTCTCCGAGGTGGTCGGCACCATTGCCGAGGCGACGGGGCAGGACGTCCGGGGCTGGCTCGGGCCAGCGCTCACGGAGACTTTCGAAACACCACGCCTGCTGAGGGACCTTGGCCTGACTTATCTGCTTGACTGGTGCGCGGACGACCAGCCGTTCGCGCTGAACGTGCCGGGAATGATCTCGGTCCCCTATTCGATCGAACTGAACGACGTGACGATGTTCCTCGGAAAGAGTCTGTCGGGCGAGCAGTTCTACCAGATGGTCGTGGACCAGTTCGACCAGCTTTATGCCGATGGCGAACAGACCGGGCGGGTGATGGCGCTTTGCCTGCATCCCTTTATCATCAATCAGCCGTTCCGCCACAAGTACCTGGTCAAAGCCCTGGAATACATCGCAGGACACGAGGGGGTATGGTTCACAACGGCCGACGATATCGCGGCCTACTACGCGGATCAGTAGGCGTCCGGCCCGCAAGGCACCGGCCCCGCCGCCGGGTCGGGTCGTCGGTGCGTTGCCTCTCGTCTTCCTGCGTTGACGGTTCTGATGCGAGGTGATTTACTTTTCATCAGAACTTAGAGACCTGAGAGATGTTGATCCCGGCGGGCTCCTGCATGAACTTCGGCGGAGCCGACGCGCAATGGCGACCAGCGATTGCGGCACGGACGCTCGCGAGAAGCAGCGTCCCGGTCGGGCACAGGGAGAACACGCGATGAAGCGGGAAGTGACTCTCCGAAGCGCGAACGAAAAGAACACGTACAGGGAAATCATCGGCTCACTCTTCGGATCCTATGACCTGCGGTTTTCCCCCGACCGACAGTTTTCGGCAGAGGTCAAATGCGTCGATATAGGTGAATTCAGGTTTGCCTGCGTGCAGGCCAGCAATCAGCTCGGAGTCAGGCAGCACAAGCAGGTCGAGAAGGACCAGAGGGACGATCTTGTTCTGTTTACCTCTCTCTCGGGCGCGGTCCAGCTTACCCAGAACAGACGGGAGCTGACCGTCCGCCCCGGGGAATTGGGCCTTTACGATCTGCGCAGCCCCTCCGTCTGGAAGCATAGCGATCCCACCGCGGCTCTGAACCTCGTCATTCCGGGAGAGACGTTGCGGCGGCGGCTGGCGGGATTGAGCCGGAAGACGTCATTCCCCTACAAGGTATCCTCTGGGATGAGCAGGCTGTCTCATGGCCTTTTCATGAATTTGTGGAACGAAGTCGACGGAATCTCGAGTTTCGATGCCGAGGTCTGCACCCGGTATCTGGCGGATCTGCTGGCGCTGTCCATCGAACGTGGCGAGAAATCCTTGCCGCTCAACAAGCAGGCGGCGCGCAGGGCCCTCTATCACCGCAGCGTTGCCTTCATCCGGTCCCATCTGGAGGATCCGGACCTTGCTCCGCAGGGCATCGCCGAAGCCGCAGGGATATCGGTGCGTTATCTCCACCAGATATTCGAGGAAGCGGGGCAAAGCGTCTGCACCTGTCTGCGCGATGCCAGACTGGAGCGGGCCCACGCCGAGTTGTCCCGACCTCGGACAATCGCCTACCCGATCAGCGAGATCGCGCACCGCTCCGGCTTTCGCAACCCCTCGCATTTCGCAACGGCCTTCAAGCGCCGATACGGCCTGCGCCCTCGCGACAAGCAGAACCTAGAGTGTGAACCGGCATGCAAAATTGACCCCGTAGCGGGGTAATCGGCACCCAAAAGTGACCCCCTTAGGGAGTGCGCCCTTCGGGGTGGACAGATTGAGCGAGTTGAGTTGACCGGGAGCGGGCTGTCAGAGGAAGAAAGCCCATGCCGAAACGCCATCGCAGCCATAGCACCGAGTTCAAGCGCCAGGACGTCGCCGAGTATCATGCCTGCGAGACCTTGCATGCTCTTGGTCGCCGGCACGAACTTTCGAGAAAACTGATCCGCATTTGGATCGAGAAGGCGGAGGCCGGTGCGTTGGATGAAGACGCGGCCGCGGCCGAGCTGCTCACGAACTACGAGGCGCGCATCGCAGCCCTCGAGCGCCTTGTCGGGAGGCAGGCGCTCGATCCAGACCCTCGCCGAGAAGCGTGCCTGCGTCCGTGAGCGTCGGCACGACAACCTCTCGATCCAACGGGGGTGCGAACTGATGGGCGTGGCGCGATCGAGTTTCTATGCCGAACCCGTGGGCAGGCCCGCTGATGCGGTGATCGTGGCCGAGATCCGCGACATCACCGACGAGTTCGAGGGGTATGGCTATCGACGCGTCGATGCCGAACTCCGTCACCGCGGTTTCGTCGTGAATGCCAAGAAGGTCCGACGGCTGATGAAGGAGAACGACCTGAATCCGCGGCGACGGAGACGTTTTGTCCGCACGAATGACAGTGATCACGACAGCCCCATCTCCCGCGCGTCGCGAAAGGGTTCGAGGTTCACGGCCCGGAGCAGCTCTGGGTGGCCGACCTACCTCACGATCACCGGGGGCTTCGCCTATGCCGCGCTCATTCTTGATGCCTGGTCCCGCCGCGTGGTGGGATGCGCGATCGGCCGAGGCATTGATGCGCGCCTCGCCGTGAAGGCGCTTCGGCAGGCGATCGCGCAGCGCAGGCCCTTGCCCGGGTGCGTGTTTCACACCGACCGCGGCCCGCAATACGCATCAGAGATTCATCGCGACCTGCTCGAGGAACATGGCTTCATCGGCTCCATG
>NZ_JARGYD010000023.1:0-12143 GCF_029168315.1 Psychromarinibacter halotolerans | reverse complement strand
TTGAACTCGATCACACCAAACGCCTCTCACCAACTCTCTGACAACGCTGACATATCACGCACGCTCGGAACGTCGAAAGTTTGCGACAGAACCCCTGCGAAAGCCTCCCCCAGAGCTTGTTGCAGGACCGGCCGGCGCTGCGCGCGGCCGAGGCTCGCGTGGGGTTTTCCGGACGGCCGGAGCGAGAGCCGGAGCTGCGGGACGCCAGCGAACACGATGTCCTGGCCTACATGTCCTTCCCTTGCCAGCACCGGACGAAGCTCCACTCGACCAATCCCATTGAAAGGTTGAACAAGGAGGTGAAGCGCCGCGCAGACGTCGTCGGCATCTTCCCGAACGAGGCTTCAATCATGCGCCTGATTGGCGCCGTGCTCTTCGAGCAGAACGACGAATGGAAGACTGCCAGCCGCTACATGATGGTCGAGGCCTTCGCCCAGATCGACAATGAGGAGATCGACCCCATTCTCAGCATCACTACGAAAGCCGCCTGATCATGACCTCAGGCCATCCGGGAAATTACACCAGCTTGACGGACGTGACCGCCTGATGTCGTGGCCGAGCGTTGCAAGTTCCCGCCCCCAGAAATACACGCCGCCGCAGGCTTCCATCGCCACCAGGCAGGGCGACAACTTGGCGAAGAACTCAAGCACCTGAACCCTTCTGAGCTTCTTGCGCAAGACAGTATGGCCTTTGCTGTCAGCGCCGTGGACTTGGAATACAGTCTTCGCCAGATCCAGTCCGACCGTGATAATCTCCGACATGACCGTCTCCCAAGATGGATTGTCGCGATCCCACCTTGGCACATCGATGCCGCCGGGGGGGCGGTTACAGCATCAGAGCCCCGCTCACGGACCAAACTTCGGCAAGGGCTGGACCCGGCGCTCGTAGGTCAATTCAGTTGCGCCCTACCGGATCAGATAGCGCACGGTGTTCCGCGATACGCGCAACTCCCGGCAGATCTGGTTGATTGACTTACGGTCCTGAAAATAAGCTCTTCGGATCTTCGCAATCGTCTCCACGGGCAACATCCCGCACTGTGCCCCCGATGAGCTCGGAGGCATCATTACCAACAGTGTAAGGGGGGGCATTGGGGGACGCCGATTACCCCGCTACGGGGTCACAATTGGATGCCGGTTCACAAAATGATGGGGTGAAGTCGTGAAGGAAAAGCGACATCCGGTCCGGCACTGATTTCAAATTTGGTAAACAAGTTGACTATTAACGGCGAATCAAATACGCATCTTTTAGGCGCAAAGCCAAATCGGGACGGGAGACCCGATGAGTCTCAGGGAGGACCACATGAAAGGTTTGAAAGCTACGGCCGCCGCTTTGGCGCTGCTAACAGCAATTTCGGCGGCACCCGCAAATGCGGAACTTCGCAGCATCACCATCGGGACGAATCCAGCCGGTTCGACCTTCTTCCTCATTGGAGGAGGACTGGCAAAAATGTTCCAGGAGAAGCTTGGGGTTCGGACCACCGCGCAACCTCAGGGTGGATCGTCGATCTATCTGCCATTCATAAATAACGGCGAAATGACGCTCGGCCTGTCGTCCTCGATGGATGCGGGGCTTGCCTATACCGGCGAAGGTTTTCCCGCTGAGAACGCAAACCTGCGCAGTATCGGCCGCATCTGGGTTCTGCCCTATGCCTTCATTGCTTCGGGGGATTCCGGTATCACGCGCATGGAAGACCTGAAGGGCAAGCGCGTCATGGGCAACATGCCGACGAACGTTGCATTGACCTTGTTGAACAAGGCCATGCTCGAGACTGCAGGGCTGAAGCCCCAAGATGTCGTCTTTGCCAATTCCGGAGGACTGCTCGACGGGATCAATGCGGTCGTCGAGGGGCGTGCCGATGCTGCGCCGGTTGCCGTCACGATGCCGGATCTGATTGAGGCCAACAGCTCGGCCAGCGGCGGGATCGTCGTGATTGCGAATGGCGCGCTTGCCGGGGAAGGGTTTTACGAGCAACTCGTGCCAGGCACACGCGTCGGGATCACGAAGCCGACCTCCACCCGCCCCTTCGTCAAACAAGACACCGGCATCGTGAACTATGACACCTTGCTGGTGACCAGCGCCTCTCTGTCCGACGAAGATGCCTACACGCTGACCAAGGCTCTGTACGACAATTGGGAACAGCTTACCAAGGACTACCCGCCGCTGCGCAGCGTCGCTCAGTCGGAGCTTGCTCCTGCGGATTCAACCGTACCCTATCATCCGGGAGCAATCCGCTTCTTCAAGGAAGTCGGTCTCTGGAGCAGCGCGCATGAGGCGGCTCAGACGCGCTGAGTCCTCCCCTTCATCCTGAAACCGAACACCTCGCTGCCCCAATAAGGCGGCAGGACTCAGGGAACATGAGCGATGAATAAACTCAACGGCTATCTGCTGAACGTCTATGTCACGCTGCTCTGCGTGATCACGATCGGCTGGGTCATGAACCTTCAGGACTACATTGGCGTGTTGCTGGTCACCCAGCAGGTCATTGCCATTGTGGCCGGACTCGCCATCGGAATTGCCTTTCTCAAGCATCCGTATTCCGAACGGAGCGCTCCGGTCGATCTTTTGCTGGCGCTGGTCGCAAGCGGGAGCTGGCTCTGGTATGCGCTAAACTTCGAAAGCTGGATGCTGCTGCTCGCCTACCGGACGCCGGACATGTGGATTCCCGGTATCCTCGCCATTGGCCTGATGATGGAGGCGTTGCGCAAGTCCGGCGGGATCATCATCGCCACGCTGGTAATCTGCATCGTCGCCTACGGTTTTCTGGGGAACCACCTACCCGGTGTGTTGCGTGCCGAGGTCTTTCCGCCGACCAAAACGGTCCTCTATCTCTATGCCGACAGCAGCGGGATTCCGGGAATCGTGCTTCGCATCATCATCAACCTCGTCATCCCGTTCATCCTTTTCGGCAAGATGATGGAGATCGCGGGCGGCATGACCTTCTTCACCAATCTTGCGATGCGGCTGCTCGGACGGTGGCGGGGCGGGCCTGCAAAAGGGGCATCCTTTGCGTCGGCAGCCTTCGGGATGCTGTCGGGTTCGACCGTCGCCAACATTCTCTCCACCGGTATCGTCACCATTCCGTTGATGAAGAAGATCGGCTTCAAGCCACACCAGGCGGCAGCGATCGAGGCGGTCGCCTCCAACGGCGGCCAGATCATGCCCCCGGTCATGGGCGCGACGGCCTTCATCATCGCGGAGTTCCTGCAGATCCCCTACAGCGCGGTCGTTTTCGCGGCGATCACTCCTGCGCTGCTTTATTATCTGGTTCTCTTTGTAAAAATCGACGCGATCGCCGCCTGTGAGAACATCCGCGGCCTGTCGTCGGAGGACCTGCCGAAGAAGGAAGAGGTCTTTCGCGGCAGTTGGGTGTTCGTGCTGCCGCTACTGTTGATGATCGTCCTGATGTTCGTTCTCGGCTACGATCCGGGCCGATCGGCGGTGATCGTCGCGGGGGCCATATTGCTTGCCTATGCGATCCGTAACCGGTTCCGGATCAAGCTGGCGGACCTCTGGGGCGTGATCAAGGGAACCGGCAGCGAATCCATCCCCGTTATCCTAATCGGCGCTGGGGCCGGTGCGGTCATCGGAGTGATGAACTCCTCCGGTTTCGCGTTCCAGCTCACTCTGGTGCTGACCCATCTCGCCTCGGATTACGGACTGTTCGCCATGCTGTTGATGGCGGCCCTCGTTTCCATCGTGCTTGGTATGGGTATGCCCACGGTGGCGGTCTATGTCGTGCTCGTGACGATCGTCGCACCCTCCGTCGTCGACCTCGGGGTTGATCCGCTCGGCGCGCATCTGTTCCTCTTCTACTTCGGTCTGATGAGCATGATCACCCCGCCCATCGCCATGGGCAGCATCGTCGCGGCACAGGTCGCAGGGGCGAGTATGTGGACCACCGGATTTTACGGACTTCGCCTGGGCATCAGCGCGTATCTCCTGCCGTTCCTCTGGATCTACAATCCCGCCCTGCTCCTTGACGGCTCGCCGGTGGAGATCGCGATTATCCTGGTGAACTGCGGAGCCGCGGTGATGCTGCTTCGGTCGTCCATGCTGCCGAGCCCGCTGCGCGGAATCCCGGACTGGCTCTTTGCCCTGCTCGCTGTATCGCTCGCCATCTTCTGCGGCGGAGCGACGGTCTGGTTCGGCACCACAAGTCCGCTGGCCCTTGCCTCATCGATCCTCGGTCTCGTGCCCTTTCTGCCCGGTTTCCGGCTGTCCGACCTTACCTCGGCGCCGATGTCGCAAACCGATCTCGTAACCCAAGACGCCCTGTCCGGCGCCCGCACCAACAGCAAGGAGAAGCCATGACACACGCTCTCGACACAACCGGCAAGACCGACCTCGAAGAAGGTGTGGTCGATCGCGATATCTTTGTCCGCGACGATATCTATCGCCAGGAGATCGAAAAACTCTTCACCCGCGCATGGCTTTTCGTCGGACATGAAAGCCAGATCCCGAACCCGGGCGATTTCTTCACCTCACGGATGGGCGAGGAATCTGTCATCCTGGTTCGTGACAAGACCGGGGTCATCCATGTCTTTCTCAACTCCTGTCGTCACCGGGGGATGAAGGTTTGCCGCTACGATCAGGGCAACACCTCGCTCTTCACCTGTCCGTATCACGCCTGGACCTACGCGACCGACGGCAAGGTGCGGGGGATCCCGCAATATCAGGAACTCTATGCCGGTGTTCTTGACCGCGAGAAATGGTCGCTGATCGAAGTCCCGCGCATGGTCAATTACAAAGGTACGATCTGGGCCTCCTGGGATGAGAAGGCACCCGATTTCGAGACCTATCTCGGCGATGCGCGCATCCATCTCGATCAGGCGCTCGATTGCCGCGACGGGCGGCCGGGCGGTTCCGAAGTCATCGGGGTCCATAAATGGGTCTTTCCTTCCAACTGGAAGCTCGCGGCGGAGAACTTCCTCGGCGATTCCTATCACAACCCGAGTCACCGCTCGGTCGATCTGATTGGCATCGGCCCGTCGGCGCGCACCGGGGTGAAGGGGCGTCGAGACAACGAACTGGAAATGGCCCGGCACGTCTGGATCAGTTTCGCAGCCGGGCATGGGGTGCATTCCGCGGTTCAGGCTGCCGGGGCGGAATACGTCGCGCAATTCGCCAACGATCCCGAGATCGAGGAATATTTCCGTCATTGCCACAATGAGCGGAATGCGCGCCTTGGTGACAACGCGCGGCTGCTGCCCTTTACCGGCACGATATTTCCCAACACCTCGTACCACGGTCGTCAGCCGCGCAACCTCTGTGTCTGGCATCCGCACGGCACGACCGAGACCGAGGGCTGGCGCTTCTTCCTCGTGGATGCGGATGCGCCCACCAAGGTCAAGGATTTCCTCCGTCATTTCTATATGCGCTATTCCGGCCCTGCCGGGATGACCGAGCAAGACGACATGGAAAACTGGCTTTATGCGACCAAGGCCAGTGTCGGCACCATCGC
The DNA here is from genome assembly GCF_029168315.1 of Psychromarinibacter halotolerans. NCBI lineage: Bacteria > Pseudomonadati > Pseudomonadota > Alphaproteobacteria > Rhodobacterales > Paracoccaceae > Psychromarinibacter > Psychromarinibacter halotolerans. Next base: position 6,682 of record NZ_JARGYD010000023.1, on the reverse strand, counting down.
CCGGCGCTATCCGTTCAACTACCAGCTTGCCCGGAACCAGGCCGAACTCGATCCCGAGGTGAACGGCCTCACCGTCCGCGGTCGCGTCACCACCAAGATGACCGAGCATATGGCCCGCGGTTACTATCGCCGTTGGCGCGCCTATCTCGATGGCGCGGGCTGGGACGAGCTTCTCGGCCAGAACGACTCCCGCTTTGCACGGCGCGCGCCCGAGGCTGCGGAATGACGGGCGGTGCAATCATCGTCTCCGGCGGAACCTTCGGTCTGGGCCGTGAGATCACACTGCGCCTTGCCGAGGGTGGCTATCCGGTGACGGCCTTCGGGCTCGAAACGCCGCAGATCTCGAGCACGGCCGGGAAGGCCATTCCCGGCTTGCAGGCGGAGGCCGAGAGCCGTGGGTTGGATATTACGCTTCTCGAAGCCGATGTCACGGTCGAGGCGGATGTGGCGCGCGTGGTGGAGACGACGCGCGCCCGATACGGGCGGATCCACGGCATTGTGAACAATGCCGCAATCGGCCCGCTCGGCACCGTGATGGAGACCGATCCCGCGATCTGGGACCGCATCATGGCCGTGAATCTGCGCGGGCCATTCCTCATGGCCCGGGCCGTCCTCCCGCATTTCGCGGCGCACGGCGGCGGCTGCATCGTCAATGTCGGATCCGGTGCCGGATGGGGCAAACCCGACATGGCCGCCTATGCCACCTCGAAAGGCGGGATCATTGCACTGTCGGCCGCGATGGCACTCGATCATTTCTACGACCGTGTCCGCGTCAATACGGTGATCCCCGGCGGTGGCGGCATCGTTGCGGGCATGAGCCTCGGGCGGGTCGGTGGCGACATGTCCCGGCTTGGTCCGGGGGCGGTGGGTACGGTGGCGGGACGTGTGGCCAATGGTACCGATCTCGGGAATACCATCGCCTGGCTCATGTCCGCCGAGGCCGAAGCCGTCAGCGGCACCATCATCGACGTCGGATGTTTTGCGCATCAGGGGTCTTCCACCCCGCTGAAACGCCTTCAATCCCAGGAGAAAATCAATGGATAGCGACACCCTGATCAGGCCTGCCCCCGTTCGCGACGATGCTTACTTCCGGCTTCGGGCCGAGGTCGAGGAATTCTTCTATGATGAGGCCTCGATGCTGGACGAGCGTCGTTTCGACGAATGGCTCGACCTCATGCATGACGATATCGTCTATTTCATGCCAATGCGCCGCAACGTGAAGTTCGGGATGCACGAGGAGCGCGAGAATACCCGTATCGACGAGGGCATAAGCTGGTTCAACGAAGACAAATGGACCCTGCAAAAGCGTGTCGAGCAGATCCTGACCGGCGTTCATTATGCCGAAGAGCCGCTGTCGCGCGTTGCACATCTGATTACCAACGTGCAGGTTCGCGCGGCCTTTCCTTCTGTCGCCGAGGCGACCGAGATCGAAACGAGCTGTCGGTTCCACGTCTACCAGAACCGGGTCGAGCACGAGCATTACAGCTTTGTTGGCCGCCGCTATGACACGCTGAAGCGCGAGGAGGGCGGGTTCAGGTTGCTGAAGCGAAAAATCATCCTCGATCAAAACGTGCTGCTGGCGAAATGCCTCACGGCCTTCTTCTGAAACAGCAAGGAACCGAAGCAATGACCAAGAAAGGCAATGTCGACATCGGCATCGGCGTGAATTTGATGACTGTCACCGAAGGCCAGCGCCTGCGTCTGAAGAATGGACGGATCGGCGAAGTGACCGAAAACATGGGCGACGGCCAATGGGTCGAAATCAAGTTCGACGACAGCGACGAGCCCGAGCTGATCCACAGCCAGGATATCGACGCGGTCTCCTGACTCATGAAAGGAGTATTGCCGTGCTGAGAATGCGATACATGCCATGCGACTTCCACCCGCTTCTGCTCGTTCTGGGCGATGCGGCGGAGTTGCGGCACTTTTCCAACCTTCTGTCCTGTTTTGCCGCCACCGGAGCGCGCGTCGAGCTGACGGAAGCCGGGATGTTTTCCGAGGACACGCGGGTCATGCTCCGTGAGCTGGATCCCGAGAAGCCGGAGCGGCCGGGACTTTGGGTCAGGGAGGCGGGGACGCACCCGGTGCTGGACTGGCGCCTGACCCGCGAGCAGGCCGAGGATTTCGCCGACGACGTTCTCAAGACAGCAAACGGCGAAAGCCGGGCGGGATCCTCGACACTGGAATGCGAGGAGTTGAACGAGATTCGCGTGAAGGTCTCCTTCGGTGAATTCGAGGATCAGTTTCTTCTCGGAAATATGTGGTAGGTGGTCATGACGGTGAATGGAACCGACCGCAGCGTGGTGATTGTCGGCGCGGGTCAGGCAGGTTCGGCGCTCGCCTTCAGATTGCGCGAGATCGGCCATCAGGGGCCGATCGCCCTGATCGGCGAGGAAATCTGGCCGCCGTATCAGCGCCCGCCGCTGTCCAAGAAATACCTGACCGGAGAGCTGGAGCGCGACCGCCTCTTTCTCAAGCCGGCCGGGGCCTATGACGAGGCTGGGATCGAACTGGTGCTGGGGCGGCCTGTTACCGGGATCGACCGTGCGGCGCGGCGCGTTCTGCTCGCGGGGGTGGACAACCCGGAGCGACGCTACGACATTCTGGTCCTCGCAACCGGTGGCAGCCCGCGGCTGCCGGAGGATCTGTCCGATCCGCTGCCTGACAACATCTTTACCCTGCGCGGTATCGGTGACGCGGACCGGATGCGCGCCAGCTTTGCTCCGGGCCGGCGTCTGCTTGTCGTGGGCGGAGGCTACATCGGCCTGGAGCTCGCGGCGGTTGCGCGGCTCCAGGGGTTGGAGGTAACGCTCATCGAACAGGCGCCGCGCATCCTCGGCCGGGTCGCCTGCGCCGAGACGGCGGACTATTTCCGCGAGCTCCACACCGGACAAGGTGTCATGATCCGCGAAGGCGTTGCAATTGCCGGATACCGCGGTCCGGTTCAGAGACCCTCTGCCGTCGTGCTGGCGGACGGGACCGAAATCTCCTTTGATCTCGCGGTGTTCGGGATCGGCCTGGTGCCAAACGACGCGCTCGCGTCAGAGGCGGGGCTACACTGCGACGGCGGCGTCCTGGTCGATGGCTGGGGCCGGACCAGCGATCCCGGTATCTTCGCCGTGGGCGATTGTGCGCGGCTGCCGCTGGATGGTCGGATGCTCCGGATCGAGTCGGTTCATAACGCTATCGCACAGGCCGAACATCTGGCCGACTATCTGGTTCAGCCCGACGTTTCTGCCTATGCGCCGTTGCCCTGGTTCTGGTCGGATCAGTACGCGTGCAAGCTGCAGATAGCGGGTCTGAACCTTGGTTACACCTCGGTTGTAACCCGCCGGGGCAGCAAATCCGGCAGCCTGTCAAACTGGTATTTCCGCGACGGCAAGATGATCGCCTGTGACGCCATGAACGACGCCAGGTCTTTCATGCTCGCCAAGCGCTGGCTCGCCGCCGACCGGCAGCCCACCCCCGAGATGATGGCCGATCCAGCATGGAACCCGGCCAGCTTCTGATACTGGCGTCCGGCGCCACCGACCAACCGATCAAGGAGAAATCATGGTCAAGATTATCTATGTCGAACCCGGCGGCAACGAGCGGGCCGTCGATGTTGCCGAAGGCTATTCCGTGATGGAAGGTGCGGTTTCGAACGGCGTGAAGGGGATCGTCGCGGAATGTGGCGGGGCGTGTTCCTGCGCCACTTGCCATGCCTATCTGGACGAGGCCTGGCTCGACCTTGTCGGACCCGCCGAGGGCGACGAGGCCGATATGCTCGAATTCGCCCACGAGCCGCGGGCGAACTCTCGTCTCACCTGCCAGATCGAGGTAACCGAGGCACTCGACGGGCTGCGTGTCACGATCCCAGACGCACAGGCGTGAACGCACTCAGGCCCCGCTCAGCTGTGCAAGCTTGTTCAGGAGTTTGAGGAGCTGGGTCGCATTCTCGGCGCCGAAGCGCTCGACGATGCCGCGCGCGATGGCTTCGGACTTCGGGCGCAGCTTCTCGACGAAGGCGCGGCCGGCTTCGGTCAGGTCAGCCTTTTGCGAGCGCTGATCTTCGCAATCCTTTTCCGTGAAGATCAGCCCGCGGTCGCACAGCGTGCGGATGATGCGCGTCATGCTGACCTTGTGGATGCACGAGCGTCGCGAAACCTCGCTGAGCGGCAACGGCGCGAAATCCGCGATGATCCGCAGCACCCGCCACTGCTGCTCGGTCAGGTTCGCTTCATTCAGGAGCGTCGAGAACTGGCTGACGACCGCGTGGCGTCCACGTGTGCAGGCGATGGCCAGTGAGCGCTCGGAGTACGGGATGTCAAACGGGAAGGTGTTGTTCATGAGGTCCGATGGATGTGTCTGGTTCGAGGTACTTGATGCCATATTAGTGAAAGGACGATGAGAATTAAACCGATCCGGTGGATGCTGTGACCTGATCGGATCTCCGCCTTGCGGTGTGGCCTTTGACATCGGGCTGGCTGGGCTCGCAAGCACGGCCCCGGCATGGCGTTGCCAGCTTCCGATGATGCCGCCGCTTTCTTCTTCGCGCTCCGCAGCGTTCGGCCGTGCAAAACCTTCCGGCGGCAAAAGGTCCTCCGTCCGGCGAAGACTGTTCCGGGTCTGCCAGCGCCCATTGAATATCTGCGCCGCAGCTTTGGCTGCGACCGCGCGGGGTCTGATGCGGAGGCAGCTTAGGCGTAGATTTCTCGCCACGCGGCGGCAACGCGATCGACTTCGGGCAGCTTCATGAACAGCCCATAGATCGCGGCGGCCTCGTTCCGGTCGGTGCCGCGCATCAGGAGATCGAACTTGTGCCGCAGTTGATCGGCCGAGAGTGGGGTCTCCGGGCAGCCAGGGAAAGTCTCTGCATCGACGGTGAACGCGCGGCCATCGTGCAGGCGCACCGTCATTTCCGCGCCCCACCCCTTGCGCTTGTCGGGGTGTGCCTCCAGGACAATTCGGGTTGCCAGATCCGCAACCCGGGGGTTCGCGTCGAAGGACATGAATGTCCCCGGGTCAGCCGGGTCCGAGAACGCGGAAAGGGCGAGCGAATAGGGGACGCTGTATTGTGCCCCCATCACGTCGACCGGTCGGGAATTGCCATGGTGGCTGACGACCTTGTCCGCGCAGCTCAGGCGAAGACCTGCGATGTCATCGCCGGCAAATCCCTGTTCCTCCATCAGATTGCGCAGCCCGTGGATCGGGGCCTGAGCCGTCACATGGCAGGCGAACGACTTGATGCAGAGCTTTTGCATTTCCCAGTCCTGGCCGAGCCCCGCCGTCAGCAGTTCGGCCCGGGTGTCGGAGCAATAGGCATCGAGCAGGCCGAAGTCCCCGTCGAGAACCGAGGCAGGCCCCTCGAAGCCGCGACCGGCGAGCCGGGCGGCCAGCACCCCGCCTTCGGCCGCACGTCCCAGATGCAGCCGCTTCACCATTCCGCCCTGTCCCGAGCGCGCGAAAGCCAGAAGACCGCCCCCGAAGGAGCCGGCCAGCCCGAAGGCATGAGCGATCTCCTCCGCCGACAACCCCATGATCTTTCCGCAGGCCGCCGCGGCCCCGAACGGGCCGGTCAGGCCGGGCGCATGAAACCCGGCCTTCTCGGGGGTATGCAGCGTTGCGGCGCCGATCCTGAACATCACCTCACAGGCGGCGACCACCGCGACGATGAGGTCCCGCCCGCTCGCGTCCCTCTCCTGGGCGGCCTCAAGGGCGGGCAGCGCGACCGTCGCGCCGGGATGCACGCCCGCTCCCGGCTTTCGCAGGCTGTCGAGTTCGAACGAATGCGCGAAGGTGCCCAGCGCAAGCGCGGCCTGCGGCAGATGCAGGGCGGAACCGTCGACACCCGGCAGGTGGCAGGCCCCGCCGCCACCGGTTTCAGTGGCCTCGGCCAGCACCATCTCCGACCAGGGGAAGCGGCGTCCGAAGGCCGCACAGGCCACCGCGTCGATCAGGCAATCGCGGGCCAGATCGCGGATATCTTCGGGGATATCCTCATATTTCAGCCCCGCGACGAAGGCGGCAAGCTGTGCCGCTGCCGGTTGCAGGGGGCTGTCGGTCGCTGTCGTGCCAGTCATTGTGCCTCTCCGGAATGTCGTGCGTCTGCAAATCGTGCCTCGATGTCGAAGAACTCGGCGTAGTTCATGATGTCCTGGATGTCGCTCATGTCGGCGACGAGATCCGGGCGCGAGACCGGCTCTCCTTTCTCGATGCTGTCGCGCATCGCGCTCAGCGCGGCCTTCATTCCGTTGATCGCACTGGCGGGCAGAAGGCGCGAAAGGCTGACCCAGCGCACGCCCAGGGCTTCGAGCGCGGGGACCGACATCAATGGGGTGGTCGTGCGGGTTCGCAATCCGAAACCCATGTTGATGCGCACCGGGATCGAGACGGCCTCCACGATGCGCGCGATGTCATCGGCACCGCGCACCGCATCGGGGAAGATGACGTCCGCGCCGGCGGCTTCATATGCGCGCGCCCGGGCGACGGCCTCGTCGATGCCGCCGGTCGCAATCGCGTCGGTGCGGGCGATGATCAGGAAATCGTCGCTGCGGCGGGCCGATGTGGCGGCTTCGATCTTCTGCACCATCTCGGAGATCTCGATCGGGAGTGGACAAAACATGGGGGTCATCTTCGTCGTTGCGGCCCGTGCTAAGGTGAGTTCTTTGCGTGTGGGGCTGCCATGGACGTACGGATTACA
>NZ_JARGYD010000022.1:0-19048 GCF_029168315.1 Psychromarinibacter halotolerans | reverse complement strand
GACGTGACCGGCACCGTGACGCTGGCCGAAGGCACCGAGATGGTGATGCCGGGCGACAACGTGTCGTTCTCGGTTGAACTGATCGCGCCGATCGCCATGGAAAACGGCCTGCGCTTCGCCATCCGCGAAGGCGGCCGCACCGTCGGCGCCGGCGTCGTGTCGGAAATCGTCGAGTAATCGACGCGCCTGCAAGACATTCGGAAACGGCCCGCGCATCCCGCGCGGGCCGTTTTCTTTTGCGCCACCGCCCCGTGGCGCTAGATGTGGCGCTAGATACTGGGTCCAATGCAAAAGTGACCGGCCATGAGTGATCACATCCTTTTCGCCCACAGCCTGAACGGCGCCACACCCGGCTCCGAACTGACCGGACAGGCCGTCGCGGACTCGCTCGAAGCGCCGGAACTCGCATGGGTTCACATGAACGCGGGCGACCCCGCCACCGCCGCGTGGATCGAGACCCACATGTCCTACCTGCCGCTGGCCGTGCGCCACGCGCTGGTGGCCGACGCCACCCGGCCCCGCGTCAGTTTTCACGGCGACGGCGCGATGATCTTCCTGCGCGGCCTGAACACCAACCCGGGGTCCGAACCCGAGGACATGGTCTCGCTGCGGATCTGGATCGATCCCGCCCGTATCGTCACCCTGTCGCTGCGCCAGCTGGCCGCGGTCCGCGAATTGCGCCAGTCCGTCGCCGACGGCACCGGCCCGCAGGATGCCGGAACCTTTCTCGCTGAAATCGCCGCCCGCCTGAACGCGCGGATCGTCGACCGGGTCGACGTGTTGGACGACGACGGCGAGCGCATCGAACAGGCCGTGCTGTCGGACGAGGCCGACCCCGGCACGCTGCGCCCGCAGATCACCGACATCCGGCAAGAACTCGTCGACCTGCGCCGCTACCTGCGGCCGCAACGGGACGCGCTGGGGCAGCTTGTCGGTGACCGCCTGTCCTTCCTCGAAGACGAGGCGCGGCTCGAACTCGCCGAACAGCAGGACGTGCTGACCCGCACGGTCGAAGACCTCGAAGGCCTGTCCGAACGCCTGGTGGTCGCCCGCGACGAGATCGCCAGCGCCCATTCTGACCGGCTGAACCGCAACCTCTACATCCTGTCCGTCATCTCGGCGGTGTTCCTGCCGCTCAGCTTTCTGACCGGCCTGCTGGGAATCAACGTGGGCGGCATCCCCGGCACCGCCGATGGCGACGCCTTCTGGAAGGTGACCGCCGCGCTCGGCGGGTTTCTGGTGCTGCAAGTGCTGGTGCTGTGGCGGATGCGCTGGGTCAACGTCCCGGCCCGCTGGCGGCGCCAGCGCAAGTAACGCGCGGGACGGCCGGATTTCGCCGCCAAGCCCCCGGATTGCTCTTGCTTTTGCCGCGGGGAATGCGTACCCAGCAGGCCGGCCTAGGGGTGTAGCTCAGTTGGTAGAGCATCGGTCTCCAAAACCGAGGGTCGTGGGTTCGAGTCCCTCCGCCCCTGCCAGGCCGCTTCCGAAGACACGCAGACAACAAATCGCCGCCACGGCGGCCGGCACGTCTGCGCCTTCTTCTCTTTCCAAGTACCTCGGGGGAGTCGCACCAAGGGTGCGACGGGGGCAGCGCCCCCATCGCCGGTCGCGAACCGCGCGTCAGCCCGCCAGCAGCGCCTCGATCTCGTCCCGCGACGGCATCGACGGCGCGGTGCCGGGACGGGTCACGGAAATCGACGCGCAGGCACAGCCAAAGCGCATCGCCTCGACCGGGTCCATTCCTTCCGCCAGCCCGGTGGCGAAAGCGCCGTTGAACGCGTCGCCAGCGCCCGTCGTCTCGACGACCTTGCCCACCGGGAACACCGGAACGTGCTCGGACCGCGTTGCGTCGTGGTACAGCGCGCCCTTTTCGCCCAGCGTGATGATCGCGGCCTTCGCACCGCGCGCCAGCAGCATTTCCGCCGCGGCCTGCGCTTCCTCGACGGTCGTTACCGGCAGTCCGGTGATCGCCTCGGCCTCGGATTCGTTCGGCGTGACGTAATCGCACAGCGCCAGCATCCCCTCGGGCAGCTCGGCGGCGGGCGCGGGGTTCAGGATCGTGATCGCCCCGCCCTCGCGCGCGATCTCCAGCGCACGGACGGCGGCGGGCATCGGCTGTTCAAGCTGTGTCATGAACACCGATGCGCCCGCGATCAGGTCGGCCTTGCGGTCGACGAAGGGCACGTCGATGGTCCCGGCCGCTCCGGGCGAGATGATGATCGCGTTGTTGCCGGTGGCCTCTTCGATGAAGATATACGCCGCGCCGGTGTAGCTGTCCTCGACCTGTTCGATCTCGGGGACGACGCCGGCGTCGGACCATGTGCTAAGCGCGATGTCGGCGAAGGCGTCCTTGCCCAGCCGGGTGATCATCCGCACGTCGCCGCCGGCCTTGGCGGCCGCGACGGACTGGTTCGAGCCCTTGCCCCCCGGACCCAGCTTGAAGCTGTTGCCAAGGATGGTCTCCCCCATCTTGGGCATCCGTTCGGCGCGATAGGCGGTGTCGGCGACGAAAACGCCGAGGATGACGATAGGTCCGCTCACTGTGGTTCCTCTTTCTCAGGAAAATATCTGCTGTACGGCATCTGCCATCGCCCGCCCGATCGCGGCCTGTGCTTCTGCCGTAAGGTGCACGCCGTCCACCGGGTCCGCCTGCGCGACCGGCGCAAGGTCGATGAACCCCACGCCCAGTCTAGACGCGGCGGCCTCGAGGTGTCCGGCCAGCTCTGTCGATTTCGTTTGCGCGCCGACGAACATCGGCGCGATGGGGCCGACTTCGATCACCGGCACCGGCGCGGCCAGAAGGACGCGGGGCGCGGCGCCGTCAGGACCGGCATCCGACGCAAGGATCGTCCGCGCCACTTTCTCCAGCCCCTTGGCGATGTCAAAGGACGTGGCAGAGAACCGGGTCTTGGTGTCGTTGGTGCCCAGCATGACGATCACAAGGTCGACGGGCAGGTGCGTCTCCAGCAGCGCCGGAAGCGCCCGCATCCCGTTCTTGTGGACGCCTTCGATGGGATCGTCGAACACGGCGGTCCGGCCCGGATGCCCTTCGGCGATCACGTCCCAGCCCGCGCCCAGCGCCCCGGCCATCACCGACGGCCAGCGGTCGGCCTTCGCGTGGCGGCGACGGTCGTTCAGGAACCGAAGCGCCCGGGTGCCATGCGTGTTGCTGTCGCCGAAGCAAAGTATCGTGCGGTCCGTCACCGACCCGTCCTCCCCCATGCGGCGGGTAAGGGTCCGCCTGCCGGACGCAGGTTAGACCACCCCGGATGCGACTGTCCATGCGCTGACGGCGCGGTCCTCGCGGAAGGATCAGGCGCCCGCGAAGGTCACGCCGTCGTCCGCGATCCGGGCCAGTGTCAGTGGCCCCCCCGCATAGGCGCCGGTATCGATCGAGATGACGCCATCCGCGACAAGCGGCTGGTCCGTGATGGTGTGCCCGTGCACGACCCACACGCCGTCGGTCCGCGCCATGCGCCGGAACTCCGGGTGGCCCCACATAAGGGTGCTGTTCGCTTGTGCCGCCATCGGCAGCCACGGGTCGGCGGCGGCGTGAACCACCGCGACGTTGCCGCTTTGCCACCACGCGGGCCGGGCGCGCACCCAGTCCAGCATCTCGTCCCCCATCGCCGCGCGCAGCCGCCGCGCCATTGCGTCGCCCTCGCCCGACCCGCCCGGCGCGACACCGAAGCTGGCCAGCGTCTGAAGCCCGCCGTGGCGCAGCCACCGCGCCGCGCTGCGGTCCGGGTCGTCCAGGGCATCCAGCAGCATCGCCTCGTGGTTTCCCGCAAGGCAGATCACCGGCCCGGGCCGGGTCGACGGCAGATCCATCAGCAGGCGCAGCACCTCGGCAGAGGCCTCTCCGCGGTCCACGTAGTCCCCGACGCAGACCAGCGGCGCATCCGGCGCCTCTGTGTTGACGTGGTCGATCAGCGCGCTCAGCTTCCCGGCACATCCGTGGATGTCACCGATGGCATAGAACGCCCCGTCGGGTGCGGGCCGCGACAGCGTGGCCGCGTCAGGCGTCGTCGTGCGTCCGCGACCGCCGAAGAGTTTTCGCAACAGGCTCATACCCGAACCGTAGCACCCGCCACGGTCCCGCGCAGGTGGCAATCTGCGGGGAGTTTACGGATGACAGAAGACAGCGACTGGACTATCACGCTGTCTGCGTGGCCCCGTGGCTCAACTGGATAGAGCAGCCCCCTCCTAAGGGGCAGGTTGCAGGTTCGAATCCTGCCGGGGTCACCACGCGGATCTGTGACACCCGCCCTTGCCGTTCCCGGCGCTGCGGGTCATTCTGTCCACTTCACCGCACCGAGACACCCCGACAGATGCCCGATACGGACCAGCCGCGATACCTGACCACCAAGGAAGTGGCCGAGCTTTTGCGGGTGCGCGAACGCAAGGTCTATGACCTTGCCGCCGCCGACGAGATCCCGCACCGCCGCATCACCGGCAAGCTGCTGTTCCCCGCCGATGAGATCCATACGTGGATCGAGGGCGGCGACGGCGGCGTGGCCGGGCCGCGACCGGATGTGGTCGCGGGCTCGCACGATCCGCTGCTGGACTGGGCGATCCGCGAAAGCGGCGCCGGGCTTGCAACGCTGACGGATGGCAGCCTTGACGGGCTGGACCGCTTCGCCGGTGGACACGCTGCAGCGGCCGGGATGCACGTGCCCGAAGACGGCGGCTGGAACGTCGGCACCGTGACCGCACGCGGACTGGCCGGCTGCGTGCTGATCGGGTGGGCGGTGCGGGCGCGCGGCATCCTGCTGGCGCCGCAGATCGCCGATGCGGTCAAGGGTATCGCGGATCTGAAGGGCCGCCGTGTCGCGCTGCGGCAGGACGGCGCCGGCGCCGCCGCGCTGCTGGACAGGCTGTTGGCAGAGGCCGGGATGACACGCGACGATCTGGTGCCCAGCGGCACCGTGGCGCGCACCGAAAGCGATGCCGCTGCCGCCGTGTCGGCGGGCGAGGCCGAAGCGGCGCTTGGCATCGGCGCGATGGCGCGCCAGTTCGGTCTGGGGTTCGTGCCGCTGGTTGAGGAAAACTACGACCTGTTGGTCGACCGGCGCGCGTGGTTCACACCGCCGTTTCAGCGGCTGATGACCTTCACCCGGTCCGACAGTTTCCGTGCGAAGGCAGACGCACTCGGCGGTTACGATCTGACGGACGCGGGCGCGGTGCGCTGGCTGTCGCGCTGACAGCGCTCCACCGGCAAAAGGGCCCCGGCGCGCGTGTCTGAGGCGCGCGCCGGGGCAGTTCGGACAGCAGACCTTACATCGCGCCGGAATTGGCGTTGGGGAAGAAGAGCTGCTGACCATCGACCGTGTAGGCAGCAATGGCGTCCTGCCCCTCGGCCGAGATGATCCAGTCGACGAACTGCTGACCAAGGTCGGCCTTCACGTTCGGGTGCGTCTCGGGGTTCACAAGGATGATGCCGTACTGGTTGAACATCTTCTCGTCGCCCTCGACCTGGATGACGTAGTCGCCCTTGTTGCCGAACGCGATCCACGTGGCGCGGTCGGTCAGGGCGTAGGCGCCCATGCCGGTCGCGGCGTTCAGCGTCGCGCCCATGCCCGACCCCGTCTCGCGGTACCAGCCGCCCGACGCGGCGGAGATGTCGACGTCGGTTTCGCCCCACAGGCGCAGCTCGGCCTTGTGGGTGCCGCTGTCGTCCCCGCGCGACGCGAAGGGGGCCTCGGCCTCGGCGATCATCTCCATGGCGGCGGTCACATCGGACATGCCGCCCACACCCGCAGGGTCGCCTGCCGGACCGACGATAACGAAGTCGTTGTACATCACGTCGAACCGCTCGACCCCGTCGCCATCGGCGACGAACTTCTCTTCGGCCGGCTTGGCGTGGACGAACAGCACATCACCGTCGCCATTCGCCGCGTTCTTGATCGCCTGCCCGGTGCCGACGGCGACGACGCGAACTTCGATCCCGGTCTTGTCGGTGAAGATCGGCAGAAGATAGTCGAACAGTCCCGAGTTCTGGGTCGATGTCGTCGACTGGACGATGATGAAGCTATCGTCCTGCGCCAGCGCGGGCGCGCTGAAGGCAAGCGCCGCGGCAAGGCCGAGAAAGGCGCGTCTGATCATTGGGTCGTCTCCCTTGGGTCTTTGGGTAGGGTCAATCGGAAAGGCACAGCCGCCCGTCCAGCCACGCCTTCGCGGCCGCGGACCGGGGCATGTCGAGAACGCGACCGGCGGGTCCGTACTCGGCGATGCGGCCGTTGTGCATGAAGATCACGTCATCCCCCAGCCGCCGGGCCTGCCCCGCGTCGTGGGTGATCATGACGATGGCGACGCCCGCAGCGTGCGCGGCGTTCACCAGCTCCTCGACCGCATGGGTCGAGGCGGGGTCAAGGCTGGCCGTGGGTTCGTCGAGGAACAGAACCTCGGGCGCGGTGGACAGGGCGCGGGCAATGGCAAGCCGTTGCTGCTCGCCACCGGACAGGACACGGGCGGGGCGGTTGGCCAGATCGGTCAGGCGCGCGCGCTCCAGCGCCTCGGCCACACGATGCGCGCGTTCGCTGCCGCGGATGCCACGAACGCCCAGCGCGAACCGCAGGTTGCCCAGCACGGACCGGCGCAGCATCACGGGGCGCTGGAACACCATCGCCTGCGCGCGCCGTGCGTTGCGGTCCAGCGGCCGCCCGTGCCACAGCACCTCGCCTTCTGTAGGCTGGATCAATCCGTGCAGCAAACGCAGGAACAGGCTTTTGCCCGCCCCGTTCGCGCCCATCACCAACGTGCGCCGCCCCGGCCGGATGCCCGCCGTCACACCGGACACCAGCCTGCGCCCGCCAGCGTCATAGCTGACGCCCCGCGCGGTCAACACCGGCTCTGGCAGCGGCATGTCCTCGGTCTCGGCGCGGGGTTGGACCAGCTCAAGCATAGACGGTCCGTCCCGCCGACGCGCGGATCGTCATGACGGCCGCGTTCACGGCCAGCGCAAGCGCCAGCAGCACGACACCCAGCGCAAGCGCCAGATCGAGATTGCCCTTCGACGTCTCCAGCGCGATCGTCGTGGTCATCACCCGTGTGACATGGTTGATGTTGCCCCCCACGATGATCACGGCGCCAACCTCTGCCACCGCGCGGCCAAACCCCGCAAGCGCCACGGTCAACAGGCTGTAGCGGGCGTCCCACAGCAGCGCGCCGACCCGCGCCAGAGGCCCCACGCCAAGCGACGCGAACTGTTCGGAATACTCCTGCGACAGGTCCTCGACCGTCTGCCGCGTCAGCGCCGCGACGATCGGGGCCACAAGGATCGCCTGCGCGATGATCATGGCCGTGGGCGTATACAACAACTGCAACACGCCCAGCGGACCGGACGCCGACAGCATCAGGTAAACGACAAGACCGACGACCACCGGCGGCAGTCCCATCAGCGCGTTCATCAGCACCGCCAGCACGGCCCGCCCCGGAAACCGGAACGCGCCCACCGCAGCGCCCAGCGGCAAACCGATCAGGCACGACACCAGCACGGCGGTCAGCGTAACGCGCAACGACAGGCCGATGATTTCGGCAAGGGCTGGATCCCACGCCAAAATCAGGCTGAAGGCCTGCGCCAGAATGCTGCCATCCGGGGTCATGAAGTGCTATTTCTCCCTCTGCCGGGAAGAAAAGCACAATAATGCAGGATAATCCACCGCGATAATGCGCGGGCTATTCCAGAAACGCGATCAGTTCCGCCTCGCCGGCCTTCAATCCGTGCCGGTCCTTTGGTTTCAGCCGCGACAGGCGGCGACTGCGGTCCTCTGCCCCGGCCAGCGCAATCACCTCGGGATGGACATAGCTGGTCCGGGCGATGGCCGGCGTGTTGCCCAGCCGCTCTGCCGCGGCCTCGGTCAGGTCGGCGATCCGCGGCGCGTCAAGCCGGCACGCACAGGAGAACGCGGCGTGGGTGCCGTTCCATGTCCGGAAGGTCTTCGCCGTCATCCCCTCGCCGCAGACCTCCGCGATCAGCGCGTTCACCTGATCCGACCGGACGCCACGCGGCTGCCCGTCCTCGTCGATCCACGAGATCAGCTCGGCCCCCGGCAGATCGTGGACCTTGTGCAGGGCGCGCTCCAACCGCTTGCCGTGCAGACGGCAGGTGATCTGGGTGCCGCCCTTGCCGGGGAAATCCAGCGTCACGCCGTCTTTCCCGAACCGCACGTGGTCCGGCAGAAGCGTGGTCGCACCATAGCTTTCGTTGTCGCGCGCGTAATCCACGCCGCCCACCCGGATCGCCGCACGGTCCAAAAGCGCCAGCACCGCCGCGACCGCCAGGTCCTGCGACCCCGGCGCGGCGCGCAGCCCCTCGGCGATGCGGGCGCGCAGGCGGGGCAGTGTCTCGCCGAAGGCCGCCAGCTGCGCGTATTTCCGCGCCGCCCGCTGCGCCGTCCAGTCGGGGTGATAGCGGTACTGCTTGCGCCCGCGCGCATCGCGTCCGGTGGCCTGCAAGTGGCCGTTGGAAAGAGGAGAGATCCAGACCCTTTCATAGGCCGGAGGCACCGCGATCAGGGCGATTCGCTTTCGTTCCGCGGTATCGCGGATGGTCGTTCCGTCCGGGGAACGATAGCTGAACCCCTTGCCGCGGCGGATTCGGCTAATGCCGGGCCGGTCGTCGGGGAAATAGCAAAGACCTGCCCCGGCATCGGGAAGACCGGCGGCGCGGGGAATCGGTCCGGTCATCGGGCGGGCTCTTCGCCCCCTGTCAGGGCCGGCATGTTAGGGTTTTGAATCCGGGACATTTTCTGGATTTATCCGTGACGAACCCGCCACAGGCTTGCGGGCCGGACTCAACGCAAGACCGCGCCAAACCGTTCCGATTCCCACCTCGCACAACCGCTAACGCTTAGGTTGACTCAACCCCGAAAAGCCCCGCAACCCTTGTTAATAAAGGCGATCACCCGCCATCGGTCGGGCGGATTCCCGCCAAGGCGATTTACACAAACTTGACATAACCCGGCTACAAGCGCCTTCTGGTTGCATACGGAATGAGGCGCCTAATCCGCCCACGGGACATCTAAACGCTTTGACGGATGTGGGGACATCCGCCGACGCGGTGTTGCGGGGTTTAGGCGCGGTTAGTTGGGACAGAAGGCACGTAGGGGATGACGAGGCTAGGATTCCTGGGCTCGCTGGCGATTGCATTGTCGCTGGCAGTCACAGCACCGGCAGAGGCCGGCAGTGGGCATGGACTTTGCCTGCAAAAACTCACCAAGCTGATGCCGCATCGGAAGAACAGCTCTCAGGGCGGTTCCACGGTCGTCAATTCGGTGATGAACCTAAGCGGGGTCGAACGCGACGCCGTTCTGGAACGCGAAATTCTCGGCGGCAACATGCCCGCCTTCATGCGCGATCTCGTCCCGGTGACGATGACGGGCGTGGTAAACGGACGGCAGATGGAGATCACCATCTGCGTGACGCCGGACTATCTGGCCGTTGGCGATGACGACGACTACGTCCGCGTCCCGCTGGGCATGGCCTCCGCCGCCCGGATCGCGGACCAGATGGGGTTCATCCTGCCGACGCCCGCGATGGTCGACACGATCTACGAACAGGCAGAGGTGCGCCTTGCTCCGAACCCGATGGAACCGGGCGCGGCGATGACGACCACCAGCTACTTCGAACGGCACAACACCACCGTCGAAGGTCAGGCCGGTCCGCTGGGCCTTCATCCGGCCGCGCTGGTCGCCGGGATCAAGAAGGATCTCGTGATCTCGGAACGCCTGCGCAAGCAGCCCGGCCGCGTGGCGATCTACGGCTGGCACCGCTCGAACGGCAGCCCGATCCAGCCGCTCAGCCTGGTCCATGGCGAGGAATACGCCGACTACAGCCACGGCATCCGGCTTGTCAGCCGCATCGCCTTCCTGAACGGCCGCCCGGTCGCGCTGGACAAGGTCATGCAGGATGACGACATCGCGGGCATCGTCACCGGCACCGAGGGGCCGATGCGCAACGTTCGCAACCTGATGGCGACGCTCTACCGCTAGTCACGGGACAAGACAAAAAACGAGGGACCGGATCGCCCGCGCGCCAGACAAGGCCGCGGGCGTTTCCATTTCAACCGCCCCGGACACCGGACGGGCCGCCCCGATGGGGCGACCCTGCTTCTTCTCTTCAGAAATACCTCGGGGGAGCCGCGAAGCGGCGGGGGCAGCGCCCCCTAGTTCACCGTCGAACAGCAGCGGAACCCAAGGTGATAGTTGCGGTGGCTGGACGTGTTCATCACGTTCGTGCCGTGCCAGTACGGCGCGCGCCAGCGGCACCAATCCTCGTGCGCACGGTACTTGTCCCAGATGAACCAGCTGCCCTTCATCTCGGTCACGCCCAGCGTGCGGCTGCCGTTGCTGGACATCTGGCTGGGGTTCATCGGCAGGTTCATGTGTTCTGCCGCGTTGCCGTGCAGGTCATAGACCTTCAGCCCGCTGGTGCAGCCGGGAAACGCGCCGGTCGGATAGGTATTCGTCCCGCAGGCGTTGAAATCGCCGCCGTTGCAGCCCGCGCTTTTGTTCGAATCCTGCGCGCAGACACCGGTGCGGAAGTTCGGCCCGTAGGCCCAGCTTTTCGACCCCGCGTAGCGGTTGTTGTGGATCGACCGCATCGCCGCGACCGAGCCCGCGCCAAACGGATAGTCCGGCGGCGTCAGGGCCCCGGCGCAGGCGCCTTCCCATTCGTGAGCGTCGCACAGGCGCTTGCCCATCGCGGAACAGATCTCTGCCGCCTCGTTGGCGCGCACCCATGTCACCGGATAGGTGCAGGGCATGTTCGGGAACTCGAACTGGTCGATGCAGGCCGTCGCGTCTTCGGGCTGCTGCGTGCGCGGGTCGTACAGCGGCGCCATGTACTTGGCGCCGCAGATCGCTTCGAACCGCGGGTTGTTGTAGACCGCCGTGCCGCCCACCCGTGCCGCGCATTGCTCCGGCGTCATCGGGTGCCGCGTCGGGCCGGGATTGCCCTGCCCCATCCAGCCCGAGCGGGCAAAGATCTGGCGGATCCGGTTCAGCTGTGCCGCCGAGATTCGGTGGACCTGCTGGATTTGCCGGAACAGAACTTCGTTGTTCTGCTGCAGCGACTGTGCCTCCACGCCCGCGGCCAGCGCCACGAGCCCGACCGAAAGCGCGAATGCCCGGATCATGCGGTTACTCCTTGCGAACGAGATAGAAGACATCGCGGTTGTCGGGATAGCCGATAAACCGCGGGATAACGCCGTTGGACCCGCTTTTGTCCAAATTGTTCATGCCGCGCATGATGTGGTCCACCTGCATCTGGCCCGAGTCGTCGAACGAGTAGAGGCCAAGGTAGGTGTGTTCCAGCGCGTTCATGTCCAGCAGCATCGCGTAGTCGCAGCCATAAGCCTGAAAGCTGCGCGCCATGCCCGAAGGCGTCGCTGTCGAGAAGTAGCCGTACACTAGGTAATCGGTGTTCTCGGACTTCATCAGGCAGGCACCGCCGCGCAGGGTGCGCAGGTCGGCATTGGCAGAACCCGACCAGTTGCCCGGTCCCCACTGCGTAACCAGCGCGCCGGGGCGCCCGTTTTCGACAAGCGGCACACCGTTCTGGCGGACAAAGCGCATGCTCGACAGGCGCTCGTCGTCCTCTTCGGTCCACGTCTTCATCCCGATCTCGCCGTCCTGCGACACGTAAACGGTTGAAAGGCCCGGCCAGATCTTCGAGTAGATCACGCCGTGTTCAAGGAAGCCGTAGTGCGAGCCGTAGTTCACGTCGCGCAGCGCGCCGCTGCGGAACGCGCCGTGCTGGCGCTTGAACCCGGCGGTGAAGGTCGCGGTGACCCGGTCGGTCAGGTACGGCGGCACCATGCCAAGCGACACCAGTGGCGCCTCGGTCGTGAAACCGTCCGGCCCCGGCATGCCGTAGGGCCGCATGTAATGCGGCGGGCGCGGCGACCAGTCCAGGCGCGGGTGATCGGTGCCGCGCGCGAAGCCAAGGTCGAAGCGGTCCAGTTCGAACGCCACGAAATAGTTGGTCGCACGGCTTTCGGTCCCGTCCAGCCAGTTGGCGCCGGGCACGTCAAACACCTCGGGCGCGATGTAGCCGGGCGACAACGCCGAGACGTAGACACCGTCCTGCCCCTGCACCGGATACCACGACCCGGCGGCCATGCCGGATTCGGCACCGACAAGGTCGATGGTGTGATAGGCCGCCATCAGCGGCCGCGCGTCCTCGGGGTAGCGCACGTTGGCGGGGATCGGCCCGGCGACCGGCGTCTCGCTTTTGCCGGTGCCCAGACCCTCGTCCAGCAGCGCGTACTTGTCCTTGTTGAAGGTGGCCTTCACCCACGTCACCAGCGCGTCGCCGCCCCAGACGTGATCCCGCAGGAACTGCGAGGTCGCCTCGAGGCTGGAATAGGACCCGCTGGTCTTCACCCGCAGATACAGCCGGTCGCCGCAGACCGGCGAGAACGGCAGGTTCGCGTTGCTCGCATCCCCCAGCATCGACGGGTTGCCGGCCCACGGCGTGCAGCGGAACGTCTTCACGCCTTCGGTGATCAGCAGGGCCGGTCCGTCGGCGCCGTCCTCAAGCGTCACGGCGCGGTCGTTCGGGGCCGGGTTCTCCAGATGGAACCAGGTCCGACGAGTCTCGCCGATGCCCAACAGGAACCAGCTGTTGATGTTCGGGTTCAGCGACACCAGCGTGACAGGCGTGCCGTCTTCCGGCAGCGTCACGGTCTGTTCGAAGCGATAAGGCTGAATCTCGATGATGTTCTTCGCCGTCTCGGCATCGTAGGCGGCGCGCAACTGCGCAAGCCGGTCCTCGATGTCCAGCGCCTGCGCGGCGGAACCGGAAAGGCCAAGGGCCATCGCCGTGGCGGCGTTCAGGAAAAAGTTTCGGTCGAAAATACGTTTCTTCAAGTCACTGTGCTCCTCGTTCCCGCGACTCACCCTTCCCTTGGGGCCGCCGTTCCGGGGGGTTTGGCAGGTGGTAGGAAATTTTCCGCTTACGGGGAAGTCGGGTAAAGCGGACCCTGTTCAAATGTGATCGGCCGGGACGGGTTCGCCCGTTGGATTGGCAGCATGCGTTGCGATTTGGCCACGCGCTCATCGCACCTGCTCCGCACCGCCCGTCTGCATCGCGGCCGCCGGGCCGGTCGGGCGGAAGACGAACCGCTTGTCCAGCTGGAACTTCACGACATAGCCGATGGCAAGCCCGATCACCGCGCCCAGTTCGCGCATCAGGTCGGTTTGCCAGATCATCCAGAACACGGTTTCCATGCCCCAGAAGATCGCCGTGGTGAACACGCCGGTCAGGGTATAGCGGCTGAACCGCTCGCCATGCGCCCGCGCACCGGTCGAGCCGTCGAGAAAGATCCACCGCTTGTCCAGCAGGTACTTGACTACCAGCCCGACGCCGGTGCCCACCGCGATGGCAAGCATCAGCGCCCAGCCGTCGTCGCGCACCGCCAGCACCGCGCGTTGCGCGCCAAGATTGGCAAGCGTCGCGATCACGGCAAACACCGCATAGCGGAAAACCAATGTGCGCAGCTTCACGTTGCCTCCGGGCCATTCTGGCCGCCGCACGGGCGAGCCGTGTCAAAGCCCGCGGGTCACGGGCAATTCACCGGCGCCGACTGTCCCGCCCGAAGACGGCAAAAGCACGGCGCTCAGGTGAAGGTATTGTCCCTTGGGAAGCCGCGCGGCGCCATACGGCCCGATCCGGCCCGCTTGCCCAGCCACTCGGACAGGTCGCTTTCCGTCCGCGTCCGCCCCGCCGGGTCAAGCCAGCTTAGGCCGTCCGCCAGCGTGAAGGTCGTCAGGTCGGACAGACCGCCGTCCTTGTACTTTTGCAGGCGGACACCCTTGCCGCGGCCCATCTCGGGAAGCTCTGTCAGCGGGAAGACCAGCACCTTTCGGTTCTCGCCCACGCAGGCGACGTGGTCGCCGGACACCTTGCGACAGATCTTGGCCTTCACGTCGCCCCGGACGTTCAGCACCTGCTTGCCCGAACGGGTCTGCGCGACCACCTCGGGCTGCGGCACGATGAACCCGTCGCCGGCGCTGGACGCCAGCAGCAGTTTGCCCTCGGGGTCATGGATGAACAGATCGACGATCTCGGCCTCGTTCGGCAGATCCACCATCAGGCGCACGGGTTCCCCCATGCCGCGCCCGCCGGGCAGGTTCGACACGGACAGGGTATAGAACCGCCCGTTCGATCCGAACACCAGCAGGCGGTCGGTGGTCTCGGCATGGAAGATATGCCGACCCTCGTCGCCGTCCTTGTACTTCAGCTCTTGGTCCAGCGCGATGTGGCCCTTCATCGCCCGGATCCAGCCCATCTTGGAGCAGACGATCGTGACCGGCTCGCGCTCGATCATCGCTTCCAGCGGCACGTCCTCGACCTCGGTCGCCTCGGCGAACTGGGTGCGGCGCGCGCCGCCCTCGGCCTTGGCGCCGAACTGCGCCCGGGTCTCGCGGATCTGGTCGGCGATGCGCGACCACTGGACGTCTTCGCTGTCCAGCAGGTCCTCGATCCCGGCCCGCTCTTCCATCAGCGCCTCGCGTTCGCGGCGCAGTTCCATCTCTTCGAGACGCCGCAACGACCGCAGGCGCATGTTCAGGATGGCGTCGGTCTGAACCTCGGTCAGCTCGCCTTCGCCCGCCGGGGGCGAGACATAGTCCGCCTCGGACATCGCCTTGACGAAATCGCGCGACCAGTCCTCGCGCATCAGCGCGGCCTTGGGGTCGTCGTCGTAGCGGATGATGTCGATCACGCGGTCAAGGTTGAGGAAAGCGGTGATGAAGCCTTCCAGCACTTCCAACCGGTGATCGATCTTCGCCAGCCGGTGCCGGGACCGCCGCAGCAGCACCTCGCGCCGGTGATCGAGGAAGGCGCGCAGCACCTCTTTCAGCGAGCAGACCTTGGGCGTGCGTCCGTCGATCAGAACGTTCATGTTCAGGCTGAACCGGATCTCGAGATCGCAGTTGCGGTACAGCATGTTCATCAGCACGTCGGGATCGACGTTCTTCGACTTCGGCTCCAGCACGACGCGCACGTCCTCGGCGCTTTCGTCGCGGATGTCGCCAAGGATCGGGATCTTCTTGGTCTGGATGACCTCGGCGATCCGCTCGATCAGCTTGGATTTCTGAACCTGATACGGGATCTCGGTGACGACGATCTGCCACTGGCCGCGGCCAAGATCCTCGATATGGTGCTTCGCCCGCAAACGGAACGCGCCGCGCCCGGTGCGATAGGTCTGCATCATGCTTTCGCGCGGCTCGACGATCACCCCGCCGGTGGGGAAATCGGGGCCCTGCACGTAGTTCAGCAGCGTGTCGTCGCGCGCGTCCGGCACCTTGATCAGATGCAGGCAGGCGTTGCACAACTCGTCGATGTTGTGCGGCGGGATGTTCGTCGCCATGCCCACCGCGATACCGCTGGCGCCGTTCGCCAGAAGGTTCGGGAAGGACGCGGGCAGAACCTCGGGTTCCTGCAGCGTGCCGTCGTAGTTGTCGCGAAAGTCGACGGCGTTCTCGTTCAGCCCTTCCATCAACGCTTCGGCGGCAGCGGTCAGCCGCGCCTCGGTATAGCGCGAGGCAGCCGGGTTATCGCCGTCGATGTTTCCGAAGTTGCCCTGCCCGTCGACCAGCGGATAGCGGACGTTGAAATCCTGCGCCAAGCGCGCCATCGCGTCATAGATCGCGACGTCGCCGTGCGGGTGATAGTTGCCCATCACGTCGCCCGAGATCTTGGACGACTTCCGGTACCGGCTGTCCGGCGACAGCCGCAACTCGCGCATCGCGTACATGATACGGCGGTGGACCGGCTTCAGGCCATCGCGCGCGTCGGGCAGCGCCCGGTGCATGATGGTCGACAGCGCATAGGTCAGATACCGCTCGCCAATGGCGCGGCGCAGGGGCTCGGCAAGGGCCGGGATATTGGGGTCGTCGGACTGATCGCTCATAGATGATGTGATACGCCTCGCGGTTCAGGGGAACAAGGCGCGATCGCCCCAACCCGGGGGCACGAGCCGCACGATGATGGCATCCGTGCATCATTCCGCCGCCCAGCCGCCCGTTCGGGCACATTTCGCTTACCCCCCGCGCCCCCGGCTTGGTACCCGTGAGGCACGGCGAAAAGAACGCGACCCCTTAAACAAGCGTCACATCGCGGGAACGGGCAGTATGAGAAAATTTCTAGCGACGGCGCTTGGCGCCGTGATCGTGGGCGTCATGCTATTCTTCGGAGAGGATGCGCCCGACACCGGCGGATCCCCGGCGGCAACCGCGCCTGAACAGGCAGACGCCCGGCCCGACCGGCCACACACGGCGGCCGAACTGTCCGCGCTTTTGGCAGAGATCAAGGCAAGGCCGGAACCCACAGGCCCGCGCATCAGTGCGCCGCATCCGGAACAGCCCCACCCCGCAGCCGCAGCCGCGCCCGCAGCCGAGCCGGTCCTAGAACCTGCCCTGCCCGCCAACCCCGACGAAATCCCGATGACGATCGAGGCGCTGCCGCTGGACGCGATTCCCGCCGACCGGCTGCCCGTGATGGCCGACACCTACACCACCGCCCCGACGACAAGCGCCGAGGACGCCACCGCCGACACCGGGCCAGAGCGGACGCTGGACGTGTCCCGCCTGCCCGTCCCCCGCCCGGCGCCGCGCCCCACGAATTTCGCGCCCGACGATGCCGAAGCCGCCGCGCCCGTGACCACGGCGCTGGCGGGCCCCGAGGTGCTGCCGCCCTCGACCCTGTCCGGCATCCAGCCGCCGCCTGCCGCGCCCGCCTCTACGGTGACCTCCGCAACGACGACCGACGCCGACCTTGTCGCGCTGGCGCTGGCCGAGGCCCTGACCGGCACGCGTCCGGCCCTGATGTACGTCGCGCGGGACGGCGCGACCTTGCGCAGCGCGCCGCACCCCGAGGCCGAGCAGATCCTGCTTCTGTATCCGGGCGACGAGATGGAAGTCCTGTTCGACATGGGCGACGGCTGGCTACAGATCCGGGACATCGGCACCGGCGAGACCGGCTTTGTGCCCACGGCGGAACTGTCCGACCGCCCCTGACGCGCCGTCCGATCCGCGATTGTACGGCTTGCGCGAACGGCCTACTCCTTCGGACGAAAGGCAGGGATCATGACGCAGAAATCCGTTCTTATCACTGGCTGTTCCTCTGGCATCGGCTATGACGCGGCCCATGCGCTGAAGGCGCGCGGCTGGCGGGTGTTCGCGTCCTGCCGCAAGCAAGAGGACTGCGACCGCCTGATCGCCGAGGGGCTGGAAAGCCCGCGGATCGACTACGACGACGAAGCCTCGATCGACGCGGGGCTGGACGAGGTGCTGCAAGCCACCGGCGGCACGCTGGACGCCGTGTTCAACAACGGCGCGTATGGCATCCCCGGTTTGGTCGAGGACCTGCCGACCGAGGCACTGCGCGCGATCCTGCAGACCAACCTGATCGGCTATCACCACCTCACGCGCCGCCTGATTCCCGTGATGCGCGCGCAGGGCGGTGGGCGGATCGTGAACTGCTCGTCGGTCATGGGCTATACCAGCTATCCGTGGCGCGGCGCCTATGTCGCGACCAAGTGGGCGCTGGAGGGGCTGACGGATACGCTGCGGCTGGAACTGCACGGCGAGCCGATCCACGTCGTCCTGATCGAACCGGGGCTGATCACCACGAAGTTCGGCGCCAACGGCCGCATTCAGTTCGAGAAGTGGATCGACTGGCGGAACTCGGTCCATGCCGACCGCTACCAGTCGGACCTGATGCGCAAGTGGCGCGGCGACAACCCGCAGGCCGGGCTGGAAGTGCCCGCCAGCCACGTCACCGCCAAGCTGATTCACGCGTTGGAAAGCCGCAGGCCGCACCCGCGCTACAAGATCACCAAGCTTGCGCATTTCGCCAAGTTCCTGACCCGCATCCTGTCCACGCGGGCCTCGGACTGGGTGACCCGCCGCGCGTCGTAACGCGGGCCGCGCCAATTTGCCTGTTTTGCTTCCGGGCCCGGACAGGCTACATCGCAGGCCAAACCCGACCGAAAGGACGCGCCATGTGGCAGGATCCGCTGTTCATCCTCGTTGCCATCTCGGTGCTGGTGGTGCTTGTGATCCTGATGATCGGCATCGGCAGCTTCGGCAAGAGCGGTGAGTTTCACCGAAAACACGCCAACCGGCTGATGCGCTACCGCGTCGCCGCACAAGCCATCGCCGTGATCGTGATCCTGATCTTCGTGGCGTTCCGCCGTATGGGAGGTAACTGATGGTCGTTCTGTCCAAGATCTACACCCGCACCGGCGATGCCGGCGACACCGCGCTTGGCAATGGCGAACGGGTCGCCAAGCACAGCGCGCGCGTCACGGCTTACGGCACGGTGGACGAACTGAACGCGACGCTGGGCATGGCGCGGCTGTACGCCC
Organism: Psychromarinibacter halotolerans; assembly: GCF_029168315.1. Taxonomy (NCBI): domain Bacteria; kingdom Pseudomonadati; phylum Pseudomonadota; class Alphaproteobacteria; order Rhodobacterales; family Paracoccaceae; genus Psychromarinibacter; species Psychromarinibacter halotolerans. Next base: position 672 of record NZ_JARGYD010000022.1, on the reverse strand, counting down.
CCGAGGACACCGACGGTCAGCTGTCCCGCATCCAGAACGATCTGTTCGACCTTGGCGCCGACCTGTGCCGCCCAGACATGGAAATGGACGCCGACGCCGAATACCCGCCGCTGCGCGTCACCGAAGCGCAGGTGACCCGGCTGGAAACCGAGATCGACGCGATGAATGCCCGGCTGGAGCCGCTGCGCAGCTTCGTCCTGCCCGGCGGCACCGCCCTGTCGGCCCACCTGCACCTGTGCCGCACCGTCGCGCGGCGGGCGGAACGGCTGACAGTGGACCTTGCCACCGACGAACAGGTGAACCCCGCGGCGGTCAAGTATCTCAACCGCCTGTCGGACTGGTTCTTCGTCGCCGCGCGCATCGCGAACGACGACGGGCGCGCCGACGTGCTGTGGAAGCCCGGCGCAAACCGCTGACCGGCGCTACCATCCCGCATGACGGGAAAACGCGGCGTTGAATGGCGTAAACGCGTCGATTTTGCCCTGTTTCCCGCGCGGCTTACCGGCTAACACTCACCGGGAATTGGCGCCCCGGGCCGACGCAAGGGGCGCATCTAACCTAGCCTAGGGAGACACGCATGAAGGTCCTCGTACCTGTGAAACGTGTGATCGACTACAACGTGAAGGTCCGCGTGAAGGCGGATGGCACGGGCGTCGATCTCGCCAACGTCAA
>NZ_JARGYD010000021.1:0-21024 GCF_029168315.1 Psychromarinibacter halotolerans | reverse complement strand
CGGGCCGCGCCACACCCGATTACATCGAAGCGTTGATGTCCTGCGCGGCGGCGATGTTGTCCGCGCCAACGTCGCCTTCGAACTGCTCCCAGACCGGCTTCATCGCTTCGACCCAGGCTTCGCGCTGCTCGGCGGTCAGTTCGACGATCTCGCCGCCCGCTTCAAGGATCGCGGCACGGGCTTCGGCGTCGACCTCGCCCACGGCGGCGTTACGCTCCATCGTCACCTCTTCGAGGATCGTCAGGAACTGGTCGCGCACGTCGGCGTCAAGGCTGTCCAGCCAGTCGACCGAAGCAACGACAAGGTAGTCAAGCACACCGTGGTTGGTTTCGGTGGTGCCGTCCTGAACCTCGAAGAACTTCTGGCCGTAGATGTTCGACCAGGTGTTTTCCTGCCCGTCGACAACGCCGGTCTGCAGCGCGCCGTAGACTTCCGAGAAGGCCATCGGCTGCGGCGAAGCGTCCAGAGCTTCCATCTGGGCGACCAGCACGTCGGACGGCTGCACGCGGAACTTCAGGCCAGCGGCGTCGCCCGGCTCGATCAGCGGCACGTTGGCCGAGAATTGCTTCATGCCGTTGTGCCAGAACTCCAGACCCATCAGGCCACGGCGTTCCATCGAGCTTTTCATCGCCTCACCGGCTTCCGAGGTCTGGAAGGCGTCGACGGCGTCGATGTTCTTGAACATGAACGGCAGGTCGAAGATGCGGAACTGCTTGGTGAAGGTTTCGAACTTCGACAGCGACGGCGCGGCCAGCTGGACGTCGCCTTGCAGCATCGCTTCCAGCACTTGGTCATCGTTGTAGAGGGTCGAGTTCGGATAGACTTCCATGCACATGGTGCCGTCCATCTCGGCGTTCACGCGCTCGGCGAGAAGCGAGGCGGCGATCCCCTTGGGGTGCCGGTCCGAGTTGGTGACGTGCGCGAACTTCACGACGATCTCGCCATCGCTGCAGGCATCGCCCTGCGCGGTAGCGGATTGAGCGGCCAGCACGAGTGCAACGGCGGTAACGGCCTTAGCGGCGAATTTCATGTCGGTATTCCTCCCGATATGGATAGTGATGTTCCTCCGAGGGCCCGTGTTCGGGCCTCGATGGATAAAAAGCCGCCAGCGAAAATCCGCACAAGACATACTTCTCGAATTCGTGAGAGCGTGAATTTCGGAACTGGAATCAGTGCCTTATAAGCCATTCTCTAGACACATGGCTGATGGCGGATTTTGGAATGGGTGAAACTTCGCACAGGCGCTTGGGCGGTTTGTGCGGAAATCCGCACAGTTCCACGGACTGCTGTCGCGCAGCGAGTCAGCGATAATCTTCGGGGCGCAAGGCGTGGCGGGCCAGCTTGTCGTAAAAGGTCTTGCGCGGCAGCTTGAGAACCCGCGCCGCTTCGGTCGCGTTGCCCTGCTGGCGCTGCAATGCCTCGATCAGCATCGACCGTTCCACCTGCGCCAGCCGCTCGTTCAGGCCCAGTTCCTCTTCGGTCTCGGCCTCGCCGAGCCCCATCGCAAAGCGCATCGCGGCGTTCATCAGCGACCGGGCGTTGCCGGGCCAGTCCTGCGCCATCAGCCGCGCGCCAAGGTCCGGCGTGATATCCGGCATCGGCAGCGCCGCCTGCTCGCAGGCAAGCTGGACATAGTGGCGGAACAGGATCGGAATATCCTCGGTCCGTTCGCGCAGCGACGGGATGCGTACCCGCATCACGTCCAGCTTGTAGAACAGATCGGGGTTGAACCGCCCCTCGCGCGTTTCGGCCTCGAGATCGCGGTAGGTGCCCGCCACCACCCGCGCGCCGGGTGCGTTTTCCAGCAGGTCAAGCGCAAGGAACTGGGCCGCCTGCGGCAGCGCCGCAACCTCATCAAGAAAGACCGTGCCGCCCTTGGCCGCATCGAACGCGTCGCGCAGGGCTTCGGGCGTCAGGGTGGCCGCGACCAGCTTCAGGAACGGCCGCTGCGAAGCGCCCGACAACATGTGGATCACCTCTGCCACCTTCGAGGTGCCGGTGCCCGGTTCGCCGGTGATCAGCACCTCGGCGGACGTCCGCGCCACCGCCCGCACCCGGTCCCGCAGCGCCTCGGCCTGCGCAGACTGGCCATGCAGCAACCGCGCCGCCGCATCGCCCCGTGTCAGTTGCTGTTTCAGGCGGCGGTTTTCCAGAACCAGTTCGCGGGTCTTCAGCGCCTTCTCGACCACCGCCAGCAGGTCCCGGGGGCCACAGGGCTTTTCGAGGAAATCGAACGCCCCCGCCGCCATCCCGCGCACCGCCATCGGAATGTCGCCCTCGCCGGTCAGCAGGATCACCGGAAGGTCGGGATCGACCCCGTGCGAATAGTCCAGCAGATGAAATCCGTCGCGCCCGGGCATCCGGATGTCGCTGACGATGACGCCGTCGAAGGCGGGCGTGATGTTGTCCTTGGCCTCGACGAACGACCCGGCGGTGATCGGCTGCAATTCCGCCAGTTCAAGCGTCTGGCCCAGCGCCTCGCGCACGGCGGCATCGTCGTCGACCAGCAGCACCCGGCGCGTCATTGCAGTTCCTCCGCCCGTTCCAGTTCAACCGTGAACACCGCGCCGCCGCCGGGGGCGTTCTCTCCGGTCAGGCGACCGCCAAAGCTTTGCACCAGCCCGTAGGAAATCGAAAGCCCCAGCCCCATGCCTTCGCCGCCGACCTCTTTGGTGGTGTAGAACGGATCGAAGATGCGTTCGGGTTCGGAAATGCCGGGCCCGCTGTCGTGTACGACCAGCCGGACCGTCGCCGCGTCCTGCTCGATACGGATGCGGATCACCGGCGCCTCGACATCGGCCATCGCGTCCATCGCATTGGACAGCAGGTTCAGAACGACCTGGCTAAGACGCACCTCTCCGCCCATCACCACCGCCGCGAAGTCGGGACGCTTCCAGTCGATGCGGGTGCCGGTGTCAGCGATGCGCGGCCCCAGAAGTTCCAGCGTGCTTTCCACCACCGCCGCCAGCCCCACGCGGGACGCGGGGGCGGTTTCCTGCCGCGCGAAGGCACGCAGGTTGCGAATGATCCGCGCCATGCGCTGCGCCATGTCCGAGATCCGGCCCAGCGTTTCGCCTGCCTTGTCGGCCTTGCCGCGTTCCAGAAGGATCGCCCCGTTCTCGGCGAAGGACTGGATCGCCATCAGCGGCTGGTTCAGCTCGTGGCTCAGGCCCGCCGACATCTGGCCCAGCGCGCTGAGCTTGCCCGCGCGCACCAGTTCGGCCTGCGCCTGACGCAGCGCCGCCTCGGCCTCGTGACGTTCCTCGATCTCGTGGCGCAGGTCCTCGTTCAGCAGCGACAGTTCCTCTGTCCGCTCGGCCACCCGCGCCTCCAGTTCGGCATTGGCGCGTTCCTCGACCTCCAGCCGCTGCGACAGCGCGCGGCGGCGCTCGGCGATGTAGAACAGCATCGCCCCGAACGCGAGGCACAGCGCCGCCGCCACCGCCGCCTGCAACCACGCAAGCCGCAGCGCGGGTTGCAGGCTGACCAGAATCTCGGCCGCGACCCCGATGGTCGGCAACTCGCGCGACAGATGCAGGGCGCGGCGCGGGATGTCGGGCCGATCCTCCAGCACCCACAGGTCGTGCGACCGCACGGTCCATTCGCGCCGGTCCGGGAACGGGCGCAGCATGGCGCCGGCATAGACCTCGTCCGGCAAGGCCCCCGTCGGGCCCGGCGTGCGGACCGTCAGAACAAGGTCCGGGCGGTTGGTCACCATGACCACGCCCATCGCGTCGGTGAAGAACACCGGCGACGGGTCCGACGGCCAGTTCCATTCCACCTGCGCGATGTTCAGGCGCACCAGCACCGCGCCCGCCACCGGCCCCGCCTCGGAAAACACCGGCGCCGCGAACATATAGAACCGCTGGCCGTCGTCCGGGTCGACCCCGGTCGCGGTGCCCAGCGCACCGTCCAGCGCCCTTTCGAAGGCGCGGGTGCCGCCGACGAAGCGCGCCGCCGCCCGGTCCGAGGCAGCCAGCACCCACCCCGACGCATCCGCAAGCCACAGCTTCTGCCCGACGCTGCGATCCGCAAACCGCTGCAACTGCGCGTCTGCCACGGCGACGTCGCCGCCCTGCCCCAGCACCAGCGGCTTCAGAACGGGATGGTCGGCGATCACCACCGCAAGGTCGCGCACCCGCTGCAACTGTCCGGTCAGCCGGTCGGCGGCAAGCGCAAGGTCGGCCTCGCCCCGTTCGCGCAGCTGGTCCAGCGCCGAGGTGAACGCGACCCACCATGCCCCCGCGGCGATGATCGCCACGGCGGCAAGAAACCCGGCCACGGTAAGGCCCCTGCGCCTGTATCTTCGCGTCATCCGGTTTTTCTAGTCGCGCCCGCTTGCATTGGAAAGCGCCATGACGGAAGGCTTCGCGCCATGACCGCCCTGCCTCGTATCAGCCAGTCGCCCACCGATCCCGCATTCGTGCAGGATCCCTATGCCTTCTACGACCGCCTTCGGCCAATGGGCCCGCTGGTGTTCTGGGAAGAATACGACATGCCCGTCGCCGCCGGCTATGCCGAGGTGAACGCGCTGCTGCGCGACCGGCGGCTGGGCCGCGAAGTGCCGGCAGAGCTTGCCCCAAAGATCCCGGACCGGCTGGCGCCGTTCTACGACATCGAAGCGCATTCGATGCTGGAACTGGAACCGCCGCGCCACACCCGCCTGCGCGGGCTGGTGGTGCGGGCCTTCACCTCGCGCCGGATCGCGGCGCTGGGGCCCGAGATCGAAACGCTGTGTCATGCGCTGATCGATGGCTTCCCGGACGGCGACTTCGACCTGCTTCAGACCTACTGCACGCAGGTCCCCGTCATCGTCATCGCGCGCCTGCTGGGCGTGCCCGACAGCATGGCGCCCGACCTGCTGCGGTGGTCCAACGCGATGGTGTCGATGTACCAGGCCCGCCGCGACCGCGCGGTCGAGGATGCCGCCGTCGCCGCGTCGGCGGACTTTGCGGCCTTCATGCGCGACTATGTCGACCGCCGCCGCAGCGATCCGCGCGACGACCTGATCACCCAGCTGATCCAGGCCGAGGAAAACGGAGAGCGGCTGACCACGGACGAGCTGATTACCACCTGCATCCTGCTGCTGAACGCCGGGCACGAGGCAACGGTGCACACGCTGGGCAACGGCATAAAGGCGCTGCTGGAACACGGGACCGACCCGTCCTTCATGGCGGCGGATCGGGTCGAGGCGACGGTGGAAGAGATCCTGCGCTTCGATGCGCCGCTGCATATGTTCACGCGGCAGGTCTACGAGGATGTCGAACTGTTCGGCCACCGCTTCGGGCGCGGCGACCGGATCGCCTGTCTGCTGGGTGCCGCCAACCGCGACCCGGCGCTGGCCGACGACCCGGCGCGGTTCGATCCCTCGCGCACGCCGGGCGCCAACGCTGCCTTCGGGGCGGGCATCCATTTCTGCGTCGGCGCGCCGCTGGCCCGGCTGGAAATGCAGATCGCCCTGCGCGTGCTGTTCGACCGCCTGCCGGGGCTGAAGCTGGCCGAGCCGCCGCGCTATGGCGACGTCTACCACTTTCACGGGCTGACAGGGTTGCGCGTCTCGGCCTAGGGTTCGGGACATTGCAGCACGGAGCCTTTGCCATGAAACGCCTTGCCGTCGCGCTTGTCGCAGCCTGCCTTGCTACCGCGACCCCCGCACAGGAACGGGTCCTGACACCCGGCAAGGCGGCGGGGTTCGACGGGGTCATCAGCCAGTGCATCACCTTCACCCGCGTCACCTTCGCGGTCGAGATGTGCGACCGGCTTTCGGCCTCGGTCGCATCCTTGGCGCAGGCGAACGATCTGGCGCTGGTGGATCTGGGCCGGACCGAGTGGGGCTTTGGCAGCGACGTGTACCTTGAACCGGTGGAAGACACCGGGATGGACTATCCCGTTCACCTGACCTTCTACATCCGCGGCTCGGACGCGCCGAACAGCGCCTTCATCTGGGCTTCGCTGTACAAACCCACCATCGGACGGCTCGGCCCCCCGGGGCGGTTGGTGTTGTGGGAAGACTCCGGCCTTGGCGCGGGCGACGCGGCGACGATCCGCGACGGGCTGACCGCCGGACTGGCGCAGAAGCTGGCCCCGGTGTTCGAGGCACTGGGCGACGGTCAGCTTTAGGGTTTATACTGGAAGGATCGTGGTCGACTTGATCTCTTGCATCGAAAGCAGGGCGGTCACGTTGTAGATCCGGACCTCGGAAATCAGCGCCTGATAGAAATCGTCATAGGCCCGCGCGTTCGCCACGCGGACCTTCAGGATATAGTCGATCTCGCCCGCCAGCCGGTGCGCCTCTAGCACCTCGGGCCGGGCGCGCAAGACGCCGAGGAATTTGTCCTGCCACTCTGACTCGTGCTCGCTGGTGCGGATCAGCACGAAGAAACAGGTGCCCAGCCCCAGCGCCTCGGGGTCCAGAATCGCGGTCTGCCGCCCGATCACGCCCGCCTCGCGCATCTTGCGGATGCGGTTCCAGACCGGCGTCTTGGACGACCCGACTTCCTTGGCGATATCGTCCAGCGACTGACTGGCGTCTTCCTGCAAGGCGGAAAGGATTTTCCGATCCAGCGCGTCCAGACGAACGGGCATCTTCGTTTTCTCATCTTGCTGCGACATGCGTTCCAATCCCTCCGCAACCCGGAACAGGTGTCCTTATTCGCACCGACCAATGGCGCCGCCAAGGGAAAATTTCCTATATTGAGGGCAAGTCAACGAGTGGACCGTGCAGATGCAGCATTTCCCGATCTTCCTCAACCTTCGCGGCCGCACCGTCGTCCTTTCGGGCGGGGGCGAGGCTGCGCTGGCCAAGCTGCGGCTTCTGATGAAGACCGAAGCCACCCTGCGCGTGTTCGCCGCCGAGCCCTGCGACGATCTGCGCACGCTGGCTGCCGACGGCCGCATCGCGCTGGCCGAGCGCGCCCTTCAGCCGGGCGACGTGACCGGCGCCGCGCTGTTCTATGCCGCCGACGAGGACGCCGACGAAGACGCGCGCACCGCCGCCATCGCCGATGCCGAAGGGGCGCTGGTCAACATCGTCGACAACCTTGAAGACAGCCAGTTCATCACGCCCGCCATCGTCGACCGCGACCCGGTGACGGTTGCGATCGGCACCGAAGGCGCCGCCCCGGTGCTGGCCCGCGCCATCAAGCGCGATCTTGAAGAACGGCTGCCGCCGGTGCTGGGCCTGCTTGCGAAGATCGGCAAGCTGTTCCGCCCCGCCGCCGAGCGTCTGCCGATGGGCCGCGCGCGCCGCGACTTCTGGGCCGACTATTACTTCGACGCCGGCCCCCGCGCCTATGAGGCCGAGGGCGAGGACGGCGCGAACGCCGCGCTGGAGGATCTGCTGGACCGCCACCTGTCGCGCAGCGCGCAGGACGGCCACGTCGATTTCGTCGGCGCCGGTCCGGGCGACCCGGAACTGCTGACGCTGAAAGCCCGCGTTGCGCTGGATAAGGCCGACGTGGTGATCCACGACCGGCTGGTCGCGCCCGAGATCCTCGAACTCGCCCGCCGCGAGGCGCTGTTGGTGGATGTCGGCAAGACGGGCTTCGGCCCCTCTGCCGCGCAGGACGACATCAACGCCGCGATCATCGAACACGCCTCGCAGGGCGCCCATGTCGTGCGCCTGAAATCCGGCGATCCCACCGTGTTCGGGCGGCTGGACGAGGAAATCGAAGCCGTCGAGGCCGCTGGCGTCGCATGGCGCATCGTGCCCGGCATCACCGCCGCCTCTGCCGCCATCGCCGGACTGGGCCAAAGCCTGACCAAGCGCGAGCGTAATTCGTCCGTGCGGTTCATGACCGGCCACGACATGAAGGGCTTCGCCGAGCAGGACTGGCGCGCCCTTGCCCGCCCGGGTGAAGTCGCCGCCGTCTACATGGGAAAGCGCGCCGCGCGTTTCGTGCAGGGCCGCCTGATGATGCACGGCGCCGACCCCGCCACGCCGGTCAGCTTCGTCGAGAATGCCTCGCGCCCCGATCAGCGCGTGGTCGAGGCGACGCTGGGCGATATGGCCGACGCGCTGTCCGACACGCCGCTGGACGGCCCCGTCCTTACTTTCTATGGCATCGCGCCGCGCCGTGCGCGCGCCGAGGCCGCCGCATTCGAACAGGAGATGGCCCTATGAGCCGCAAATTCACCCCGAAGGTCGTCACCGCCAACGCCCTGCTAGAGGGCGATGTCGTGTATCTCACTGCCGATGACACTTGGACCCGCGACCACGCGCAGGCCGAACTGATCGAGGACGAGGCGCACGCGCAGATCCGTCTGGTCGACGCCAGCGCCCGCGCGAACGAGATCGTCGGCGCCTACCTTGCCGACGCCGTCGCAGGCGAGAACGGCCCCGAGCCGGTCCATTTCCGCGAAGCGTTCCGCACCCGCGGTCCGTCCAACTACGCCCACGGCAAACAGGCAGAAGGTTAAGCCATGTATAGCTATACCGAATTCGATGAAGCCTTCGTTCGCGAGCGCGTGGCCCAGTTTCGCGCACAGGTCGAGCGCCGCATCGACGGCTCTTTGACCGAGGACGAGTTCAAGCCGCTGCGCCTGATGAACGGCCTGTACCTGCAGCTGCATGCGTACATGCTGCGCGTCGCGGTGCCCTATGGCACGCTGAACAGCCGCCAGATGAACCAGCTCGCCTATATCGCCGAGAAATGGGACAAGGGTTACGGCCACTTCACCACCCGTCAGAACATCCAGTACAACTGGCCGCTTCTGAAGGACGTGCCGGACATGCTGGATGCGCTGGCCGACGTTGGGATGCACGCCATCCAGACCTCCGGCAACACGATCCGCAACGTGACCGCCGACCACTTCGCCGGGGCCGCCGCGGACGAGATCGAAGATCCCCGCCCCTATGCCGAGCTGCTGCGCCAGTGGTCCACCGACCACCCGGAGTTCCAGTTCCTGCCGCGCAAGTTCAAGATCGCCGTCTCGGGCGCACCGAACGACCGCGCCGTGGTCAAGGCGCACGACATCGGGCTTGAGATCGTGAAGAACGACGCGGGCGAAACCGGCTTCCGCGTGCTGGTGGGCGGCGGTCTTGGCCGCACCCCGATGATCGGCAAGGTGATCCGCGACTTCCTGCCCAAGGACGACCTGCTGCCGTATTGCGAGGCGATCGTGAGCGTCTACAACCTGCTGGGCCGCCGCGACAACAAGTACAAGGCGCGCATCAAGATCACAGTCCACGAGAACGGGCTGGACGAGTTCGCCGCACGGGTCGAGGACCGCTTTGCCCTGCTGCGCGGCCAATTCGGCGGCGCGGACCAGAAGCTGCTGGCCGACATCAAGGCGCAGTTTGCCCGCCCCGACCTTCCGGCGCGCGACCTGTCGGACTTTAACACCGCCTATGACGCCGACCCGGTGTTCCGGGCGTGGGTCGACACCAACGTCGCCGACCATGCCGTCGACGGCTATTCGCTGCTGACCATCTCTTTGAAGGCGCATGGCGAAACGCCGGGCGACGCCACCGCCGAGCAGATGCGCGAGATGGCGGCGCTGGCCGCCGAATTCTCGTCGGACGAGCTGCGCATCAGCCACGAGCAGAACGTGATCCTGCCGCATGTCGCCAAGTCCGACCTGCCCGCGATCCACGCCCGCCTGCAACAGCAGGGGCTGGCCACCGCGAATATCGGCCTGATCTCGGACATCATCGCCTGCCCGGGCATGGATTACTGCGCGCTGGCGACCGCCCGCTCGATCCCGGTGGCGCAACAGATCGCCACGCGGTTCGACGAGCTGAAGATGGAACACGACATCGGCCCGCTGAAGATCAAGATCTCGGGCTGCATCAACGCCTGCGGCCACCACCATGTCGGACACATCGGCATCCTCGGTCTGGACCGCGCAGGGGTCGAGAACTATCAGATCACGCTGGGCGGCGACGGCACCCAGGACGCGGCCATCGGCACGCGGACCGGCCCGGGCTTTGCCTACGACCAGATCGTCCCCGCCATCGAAACGCTTGTCGAGACCTACCTTGGCGAACGCGAAAGCCCGGACGAGACGTTCCTGGAGACCTACAAACGGGTCGGTATGGCGCCTTTCAAGGCGGCCCTCTACCCGGCCGAGGAGAAGAGCCGTGCCGCTTGATCCAGCCTCTGCGCCGGTCGCCGACCGCGTCAGGGATCTAAACGAACGCTACAAGCACCACGGCGCGACCGCGGTGCTGGAACGCGCCCTTTCCGACGCGCAGGTCGGCAACATCGCCTTGGTGTCGTCCTTCGGCGCCGAGTCGGTGGTGCTGTTGCACATGATCTCGGTGATGGACCGCACCACCCCGGTGCTGTTCATCGACACCCAGATGCTGTTCGAGGAAACGCTTCAGTACCAGCTGGACGTGTCCGAGAAACTGGGCCTGACCGACGTACGCTCGATCCACCCCGATCCCGAGCAGGTCAAGAAGCTTGACCGCTTCGGCGCGCTGCATCTCAGCGATCCGGACGCCTGCTGCGACCTGCGCAAGACGCAGACGCTGGCCAATGCGCTGGCGCCGTTCGACGCGTGGATCACCGGCCGCAAGCGGTTTCAGGGCGGCCAGCGCGCGGCGCTGGAGTTCTTCGAGAACGAGGGCGACATCCGCATCAAGGTCAACCCGCTGGCGCACTGGGCCAAGGATGACGTCCGCGACTACATGATCAACAACCGCCTGCCCCGGCACCCGCTGGTGTCGCAGGGCTATCCTTCGATCGGCTGCAAGCCCTGCACCAGCAAGGTCGCCGACGGCGAGGACGAACGCGCCGGCCGCTGGCGCGGCAAGGACAAGGTGGAATGCGGCATCCATTTCATCGACGGCAAACCCGTGCGCCGGGTGGCCGAGGGGACCGAAGGCGACGCGACGCCGCAAGAGGAGACGACAATGAGCGTTATCGTGACCGATGGCGGCTTTGCCGCCGATGACTGGAACGGCGAACTGGCCGCCCCCGAGGACACCGGCGCCGCTGCCGTGCTTCTGCCGTCGGACGCCGACCCCGAGGTGCTGCGCGACCGGCTGGACCAGCTGAAGCTGGTGGCCGTCGACTTCCCCAGCTTCGCCGATGGCCGCGGCTTTACCATCGCGCGCCGCCTGCGCCTGATGGGCTACACCGGCCGCCTGCGGGCCAAGGGCCACGTCATCGCCGACCAGTACGCGATGGCGCGCCGGGTGGGCTTCGACGAGGTCGAGATCGACCTCGACCTTGCCACCCGCCAGCCCGAGGACCAGTGGCTGCGCCGCGCCGACTGGAAGGCCCATGACTATCAGTCGCGCCTGCGCGCCTGATTAACGCCTTCCATCCGACCTGCATCAGGGATTAAGACTTCACATGGCCCTATGGCCCTGAACGAGACCGATATGACCGAGCAAAAACCAGTGACCGACGCCGCCGCCCAAAAAGTTCCCGCCCTGCCGGACGCCCAGACCGTGACAGAGGTGCAGCACTATACCGACCGGCTGTTCCGGTTCCGCTGCACCCGCCCTGCCAGCCTGCGTTTCCGCTCGGGCGAATTCGTGATGATCGGCCTGATGGGCGACCCGCACCCCGAGACCGGCAAGCAGAAGCCGCTTCTGCGCGCCTATTCCATCGCCTCGCCGGCGTGGGACGAGGAACTGGAATTCTACTCGATCAAGGTGCAGGACGGCCCGCTGACGTCGAAACTGCAGCACCTCAAAGAGGGTGACGAGATCATCCTGCGGCCCAAGCCCGTGGGCACGCTGGTGCACGACGCGCTGCTGCCCGGCAAGCGCCTGTGGTTCTTCGCCACCGGCACCGGGATCGCGCCGTTCGCCTCGCTGATCCGCGAGCCTGAGACCTATGAACGCTACGACCAGATCATCCTGACCCACACCTGCCGCGAGGTGGCCGAGCTGACCTATGGCCGCGAGCTGGTGGACAGCGTCCGCGCCGACGAAATGCTGGCCGAGGTGATCGGAGAGAACTTCGCCGACAAGCTGGTGTACTACCCCACCACCACCCGCGAAGAGAGCCCGAAGATGGGCCGGGTCACCGACCTGCTTCGGTCGGGCGAGATCTTCCGCGATCTCGGCATCGAAGGCATGTCGGCGGAAACCGACCGTGCGATGGTCTGCGGCTCGATGGGGCTGAACACCGACCTGAAGGAAATCCTTGAAGGCTTCGGCCTGAAAGAAGGCGCGAATTCCGAGCCCGCCGAATACGTGGTCGAGAAAGCCTTCGTCGGCTGACCCCGCCCCGGCGCCACGGCCCCGGATGTGAAGAACAGGACCTGCCCCGCGACACAGCCGGGCAGGTTTTTCTTTTTCATGCCAAGCCGTTCTGGCCCGAAGTTCAGGCGTCGCCGGTCAGATCCTGCGCAAGCATCAGGGCGTTGTCGTCCGGGTCGTAGAACGTCGCGGTGCTGACCATCCCCTCGATCACCTCGGTGGGTCCGTCGAACCGCACGCCCTCGGCCTCCAGCGCGGCGCGGGCCGTGTCGATGTCGGCCACACCGAACACCGGCACCATGTTGCCCGGCGCCGGGGCCGCCTGCTCGCCCAGTCCAAGGGTGACGCCCTCGGTCTTCGTCTGAAGCTCGCTCCAGCCCGCGTCGTCGGCATGGTACAGCAGGTCGAACCCCAGCATATCCGCGTACCACGTCGCACTGGCGTGGCGGTCCTTCACGGACATCGCCAGCGTAATCGTATTCTCTAGGGTGACGGCAGGCATAGGGATTCCCTTCGGATTAAAAATATAGTAACTATACTTTGTGGACATTGAGATTCTTGTCAAGCTGACCGCGCGCGCCTGGACCCTGAACATCCTTGCCAGTCTGGATGCGGGCACGCCGGGGCGTCAGGCGCCGCTGCTGGCCGCCACCGGGGCGGGCCGGACCGCCTTTGCGCAAAGCCTGTCGCACCTATTCGACCTGAACCTGCTGGAACGGAACCCCGGCCACGGCCACCCGCTGCGCCCCGAGTTCCGTCTGACCCCTGAAGGCGTGCGGATCGCCGCCATTGCCGGGCGCATCGTCAAGGCAGGCGCGCGGGACGAGGATGCGCCGCTGCTGCGCCGGGCGTGGACCGTCCCCGTCCTTGCGGCCTGCCAGCGGCCCCGCTTCTTCGGAGAGATCCGGGCGCAGCTTGCGCCGGTCACCGACCGGGCGCTGTCACAGTCGTTGAAGCAGTTGCAGGCGCATCACTGGCTGCAGCGTCACACCGACACGGACCGTCACCCGCCGCGACCCAGTTATCTTGCCGCGAACGAGGGGCTGATCATCGCACGCGCTGCTGGCTGAGCGGCCCCTGTCCCAGCCTGCCCGGGGCGTGCGGCAACGAAAAACGCCCGGAGCCGTCAGGCCCCGGGCGCGGGTCAAATCGCGCAGCAATCCGACACCTTACATGTCGAGCGCCTCGCGCGCCTGCTCCAACGCGTCGGCAAGCGCCTCTTCGTCGTCGCCCGCGTCGTTGATGGCCGAGGTCAGCGTCTCTTTCTGCTCGGCGTCGAGGTCCGAGCTTTGGATCGTCGACAGCACCTCGTCCCGGTCGAAGCCGTCCACGGTGAAGGCCGCGGCGGGGCCCGACCCGCCAGTCTCGGCTTCGGTGGCCTCGGCTTCGGTGGTGTCTGTTTCGGTTGTGTCGGCGGCAGGTTCTTCCGAAGCCGACGGCTCGCCAGTCGCTTCGTCAGAGGATGCGTCGTCGCCAGACGCCATTTCCCGAGCGGTCTCTTCCATCGCGTCCGCAGTGTCGGACAGGGCGGCGGCGGCCTCTTCCATCGCATCGGCATCCGCACGCATTTCCTCGGCGCTGGTCATCAGCTCGTCCGCCTGCTCCCGCAGCTCTGCAGCCTCGGACATGACAACCTCGGACGCGGCATTCCCGATCGGGTCCTCTTCCGACGCCGCAGCATCGGCCTCGGCGGTCTCTTCGGTCGCTGCCGGTTCTTCCGCCGCAGCCGGTTCCTCGGCCTCTGCCGTCTCCTCGGTCGCTGCAGGCTCTTCCATCGCAGCAGGTTCCTCGGCTTCCGCCGTCTCCTCGGTCGCCGCAGGCTCTTCCGCCGCAGCCGGTTCCTCGGCCTCGGCCATCTCCTCGGTCGCCGCAGGCTCTTCCGTAGCAGCCGGTTCCTCGGCCTCGGCCATCTCCTCGGTCGTCGAAGGCTCTTCCGAAGCGGCCGGCTCCTCGGCTTCCGCCGCTTCCTCGGTCGCCGCAGGCTCTTCCGCCGCAGCCGGTTCCTCGGCTTCCGCCGTCTCCTCGGTCGCCGCAGGTTCTTCCGCCGCAGCCGGTTCCTCGGCTTCCGCCGTTTCCTCGGTCGCCGCAGGCTCTTCCGTCGCGGCCGGTTCGTCCGCCTCGGCCGTTTCTTCGGTCGCCGCAGGCTCTTCCGTCGCCGCCGGTTCCTCAGCTTCCGCCGTCTCCTCGGTTGCCGCAGGCTCTTCCGCCGCAGCCGGTTCCTCGGCTTCCGCCGTTTCCTCGGGCGCGGCGGGCTCTTCCGTAGCAGCCGGTTCCTCGGCCTCTGCCGTTTCCTCAGTCGCCTCAGGTTCTTCCGTCGCAGCCGGTTCCTCGGCCTCGGCCGTTTCCTCGGTCGTGGCAGGCTCTTCCGTCGCAGCCGGTTCGTCGGCCTCTGCCGTTTCCTCGGTCGCGGCGGGCTCTTCCGCCGCAGCCGGTTCGTCGGCCTCGGCCATCTCCTCGGTCGCCGCAGGCTCTTCCGTCGCAGCCGGTTCCTCGGCCTCGGCCATCTCTTCAGTGGCCTCGGGCGTGTCTTCTGCCTCGGGAGTGGTGGTGGCCTCGCCGGACGTGTCCGCGACCATGATTGGGTCGTCGTCCTGAATCTGGAAATAGGCCACGCCGCCGATGCCCAGCGCCACGACAAGGGCCCCGATGATCCAACTCTTCTCCATGAAGGGTACTCCCCGCTAAAAATTCCGAACGCATTTCTCTTTGGGGAATTGAAATGAAGCGGCATTCGCCCCTTTCAAGTCGGAAAGCGCACGAACAACGGCCCAACCGCATCAAATGGCAGTTGAAACGGACCCCACCTCGCCGTATCTTCTGTTCCTGACTTTCCTGCAACGACACAAGGATGCACGACCATCGCTCGCAGACCCCACAATGCCCCGCCGACCCGTGACACCGGGCCTCGCGTCAACGACCGGATCCGCGCCCCCGAGGTGCGACTGATCGGCGCCGAGGGAGAAAACGTCGGGGTGGTCACGCCGCAAAAGGGCATGGCCCTTGCCGAAGCGGCGGGCCTCGATCTTGTCGAGATCTCGCCGAACGCCACGCCGCCGGTGTGCAAGATCATGGACTTCGGCAAGTTCAAATACGAACAGCAGAAGCGTGAATCGGAAGCGCGGAAGAAGCAAAAGACCATCGAAGTCAAAGAGGTCAAGTTCCGCCCGAACACCGACACGCACGACTACGACGTGAAGATGAAGAACGTCTTCCGGTTCCTCGAAGGTGGCGACAAGGTCAAGGTGACGCTTCGCTTCCGTGGGCGCGAAATGGCGCACCAGAACCTTGGGCGCGAACTGCTGGAGCGGGTCGCCGAAGACGTGAAAGAGCTCGGCAAGGTCGAGAACATGCCGAAGATGGAAGGCCGCCAGATGGTCATGATGATCGGGCCGACCACCAAGTAACGGTTCGCCCTATCGGCACACACGATGCACAGGCGCCTTCGGGTGCCTGTTTTCGTTTGTGGATTCCGCTTTTCTTCGAAACGCGTCCGGCGCAATAAAAAAGGCCGGGGTTGGTTCCCCGGCCTTGTCCCTCGCACGCGTGACCGCGTCCTAGTTCTGCGTCGTTGCGCAGTATTCCTGCGAGCTGATCCAGCTGCGCATGTCTTCCACCTTGTCCGGGTACCGGAACGGCGCCCAGTGCTGGGAAATCCCGCCCCAGCGGCCCGGGCCGCCAAGGATGCGGTTCTTGTTCGGCATCTCGTAGGCCGCCAGCCGCACGCCGCAGCTTAGGTTCGCCGCGCCGTCGAACAGGGCCGAGGCCGATTGCGCCTTGCAGCCCACGCCGCGCGCCGTGGCCGGTGCGATCTGCAGCAGGCCAAGCCACCGGCCGCCGCCGCCCGACGCATCGGGGGTCCAGCGGCTTTCGTGTTTCGCCAGCGCCGAGAACAGACCGGCCCAGAAGGCCCGCCGCTGCTCCTCTGGCGCGGCGCGGTAGGCCGGGCACCACTGGTCGATGTCTTCGGGAACCAGTTGAGACAGCACCGCTCCGTGGGTTTCCAGCGCACCCATCGTCGCCATCGTCCACTCGGTCGCTTCCGGGCGGAAGTCCCAGCGCATCGGCGGGACATCGGGCGTCTCATAAGGCTTGCTTGCAGCGCAGGCGGAGGCGGTCAGCACCGCGACAAGACTCGCGGCTCTCAACATGGTTCGTAACATTGGCAAACTTTGGCAGCACCGGGCCAACCCCCGGCAAGACAGATGCTGTGCCAAAATCGGTCCGGGCCGTCTACCCTATGGGCAGGCAATCGGCGGGAATCCCCCGCCGCTGCCGGTCGAGTTCACACGCGCAAGGCGGAAAACAACAAGATATGGCCAAGTGTGCCTTGTGTGCCACCACCCTGTGTTTCCCGCATAGGCAGAACCTTAGGCAAGGTACTTGTCATAATCCGAAACGAGAAGGTGAACCGGGTCGGTGTCCTCCTCGATCTCGGAGAATCGCCCGATGGGCTCGCGGAACACGTTGTCGGTGCGGTCGTCGTTCACGTTCGACACCTCGCCGATCAGAACTCGGCCGCCCTCGCCCCAGAACGCGTGCCACGTGTCGGTCTCCAGCGTGACGCTTTCGCCGGGCTTCAGCTTCAGCAGGCCACCGGGTTCGAGCACGCGCTGGCGACCGTCGGTCAGCACCTTCACCTCGGCGTTTTCGTCGATGGACCCGTCGGCCTTGGCCTTGAACAGCTCCAGCACCAGCGTGCCGCCGCCCTTGTTGATGATGTCCTCGGTCTTGAGGTTGTGGCGGTGCATCGGGGACAGCTGATCCTCGCCCGAGATCATGATCTTCTCGGCGTACAGCATACCCTTGCCGCGGGGGATGTTGTCGTTGGTGCCGTTGCGCACGGTGAACAGAAACAGGCCCATGTCATCGTACTTGCCCTGCCCGTAGTCGGTGATGTCCCAGCCCAGCGCGTGGTCCCGGATCATCGGCGAATCCTCGGCAACGCGGGTATTCAGCTCGGCCGGCGTCCAATAGGCAAAGGGCGGCATGATGTATCCGAACGACCGGATGAAGGCGTCGCCGTCCTTCAGAATCTCGTTCACGGTGGATCTTTTCATCGAGGTCTCCTCTCTGACTGTTCGGGGCCCGACCGGGCGGTGTTGCGTTCCGTATCGGCCCGCGCAACAGTGCGCCGACCGGAGGCGTCCCGAATGCTAACATTGCACAACTATTTCAGGTCCTCGACCTCGACGCGGCTGCGGGCCGCGCTGAATCTGAAGGGCCTGGCTTACGATTACAAGGCGTATGCGCTTCTGAAGAAGGAAACGCAAACCCCAGAATTCCTGTCCAAAAGCCCTGCGGGTCTGGTGCCTGTCCTGGAACTGGAGGACGGCACCTCGCTGTCCCAGTCGCTGGCGATCATCGAGTATATCGAGGAAACCCACCCCAAGCCGCCGCTGCTGCCCGCCGACCCGGCGGGGCGGGCGCGGGTCCGCGCGCTGTCGTACATGATCGCCTGCGAGGTCCACCCGCTGAACAACCTGCGGGTCCTGCAATATCTGGCGTCGGAACTGGACGCCGACGATCAGGACCGGACCGCGTGGTTCCACCATTGGGTCCACGCCACCTTCACGCCGCTGGAAAAGCTGCTGGCCGAAAGCGCGGACACCGGCATCTTCTGCCACGGCGACGTGCCGGGGCTGGCCGACTGCTGCCTGTACGCCCAGATGTGGAACAACCGACGGTTCAAGGTGAACACCTCGGCCTACCCGACGATCGAGCGTATCTTCCTTGAACTCGACAAGCTGGAACCCTTCCGGCTGGCCGCGCCGCCGACCCAGCCCGACGCGGCCTAGGCCCCGGCGCAGTCGCAAACGTCAAAGACCGCCGCGCGGAAACGCTGCGGCGTTCGGTATCTTGATGCTGTGCAGGGGATGCGGCGGCGTTTTGGTCCGCGCTGTGCCCATCACGTCGGCGGCGGATGCGGGCACGATCGTCAGGACGGACCGTACGTCGTCACGGTCCGTCCGAAATCTTGGAAGGCTCAGTCAGCCTTGCGCTTGCGGCGGCGGGCCACGAAGCCCATCGCGGCAAGACCGCCCATCAGAAGCGGCATGGCCGCCGGAAGCGGAACCGCCGAGACGGCAGCGGCTTCGGCGTACTGGCCGGCCTGTGCTTCTTGTTCGTTCAGGACGAAGTTGTCGAAGCTGGCGGTGCCGAACTTGGTGTAGATGAACAGGCTGGACAGGCCGGTCCAGCCAAGGTCGAACGTACCGAACCCGGGCTTCGCCCAGAACACCTTCTTGTCCAAAATGTCGCCGTTCGACAGGTAGCCGACGACGCGCACCAGAACGGACAGGTCGGTGAACGACCCTGCATCGAGGCTTTGGATCGAGAACGGAGATGCCGAGTGCAGGATCATCGGCTGCGTGCTCAGGCTCATCAGCCAGTCAGAGCCGTTCTGCGTGGTGTACGGGCGGGGTTCGGCAAACGCCGAGTCGATGACATAAGCGTCGGGCGTGAAAAAGCGGAACGTCCCGGTATGCAGGTAGTCGTTCTGATAGTGCTTATGACCGTTGTCGGGCGCGATGTCTTCGAAGTCCACGGTCACCGCCTGCGCCGAGCCTGCCGCGAGAACGAGCGCGATTGCCGAAAGCAATTTCTTCATTGTCACTGTCTCCGTCTCAAACCTGTAACTCCGAGCAATGTAGGATGGAGAACAAGCTGGCAACCTCAAAGTGGCTAAAATCGGGCACTGTTCACATGAAGGACACAATGCCCCGCCGCATTACCCATAACCACCCAATATATAGGGTAAATTTTTAACGATTAGCGGCCAATCCGTTAACAATTCTCACGCCGTACTACAGTGTCGTAGCAAACCGTGTGGAAATTGCGCGGCGTATAAAACCGTCCCGCAATGCAATCTTTGTTAAGCCTCCAAGGTTTGCCCGCGAAACCCCGCAGTACAAGTGCCTGAGACCGCACACGAATACCGAAACCGCCGGCCCGCGTATCGCCAGTTTTGGCGCAAAACACGCCGGATCGGGCAGTAACGGGTGAATCGGGCCGCACGAGCCGAGTCGCGGCGATCCTTCCGCGCCTGACACGATCGTGATCACGCGACAGCCCCGCGCGCGGCCTTACCGCCCGCGAAACGGACACAGGCCCGCAACGCCACCGCATCCGGCGCCATGCCCTTGCCCCGCCCTGCCTGCTCGCCTAGAACAAGCGCCGATCTTGCAGCAGGACCGCACACATGCTCGACCTCACCTATGAAGCCCCGAAACCCAAGGTGATCCAGGGGGCCAAGCACGACTGGGAACTCGTGATCGGCCTCGAGGTGCACGCCCAGGTCGCCTCGAAATCCAAGCTGTTCTCGGGGGCGTCGACGCTGTTCGGGTCGGAACCGAACTCGAACGTGGCCTTCGTGGACTCGGCGATGCCGGGGATGCTGCCGGTGATCAACGAATTCTGCGTGGCGCAGGCGGTACGCACCGGGCTGGGGCTGAAGGCCGACATCAACCTGAAGTCCGCCTTCGACCGCAAGAACTATTTCTACCCCGACCTGCCGCAGGGCTATCAGATCAGCCAGCTGTACCACCCCATCGTGGGCGAGGGCGAAGTGCTGGTCGACATGGGCCCCGGCGTCGCGCGCAAGGTCCGCATCGAACGCATCCACCTTGAACAGGACGCGGGCAAGTCGATCCACGACATGGACCCGCATTTCACCTTCGTGGACCTGAACCGCACCGGCGTCGCCCTGATGGAGATCGTCAGCCGCCCCGACATCCGTGGCCCCGAAGAGGCTGCGGCCTACGTCGGCAAGCTGCGCCAGATCCTGCGCTATCTCGGCACCTGCGACGGCAACATGCAGAACGGCAACCTGCGGGCCGACGTGAACGTGTCTGTCTGCCGCCCCGGCGACTACGAAAAGTACCAGGAAACGCAGGATTTCTCGCATCTCGGCACGCGGTGCGAGATCAAGAACATGAACTCGATGCGCTTCATCCAGCAAGCGATCGAGTACGAGGCGCGCCGCCAGATCCAGATCCTTGAAGCCGGCGGCGAGATCGATCAGGAAACCCGGCTGTACGATCCCGACAAGGGCGAAACCCGGTCGATGCGGTCGAAGGAAGAGGCGCACGACTATCGCTACTTCCCCTGCCCCGATCTGCTGCCGCTAGAGATCGAGCAGGCGTGGGTCGACGACATCGCCGGCGCGCTGCCGGAACTGCCGGACCAGAAGAAGGCGCGGTTCGTCGCCGATTACGGCATGACGGAATACGACGCATCCGTGCTGACCGCCGAGGTCGAGAACGCCGCCTTCTTCGAAGAGGTCGCCGCGGCCTCCGACGGCAAGCTGGCCGCGAACTGGGTCATCAACGAGCTATTCGGCCGCCTGAAGAAGGACGACACCGACATCGCCGACAGCCCGATGAGCCCGTCGCAGCTGGGCGGGATCATTTCGCTGATCCAGAAGGGCGACATCTCGGGCAAGATCGCGAAGGACCTGTTCGAGATCGTCTATACCGAAGGCGGCGACCCGTCGCTGATCGTCGAAGAGCGCGGCATGAAGCAGGTCACCGACACTGGCGCCATCGAGACGGCGGTGGACGAGGTGATCGCCGCCAACCCGCAGCAGGTCGAGAAGGCCAAGCAGAACCCCAAGCTTGCGGGCTGGTTCGTGGGTCAGGTGATGAAAGCCACCGGCGGCAAGGCGAACCCGAAGGCGGTGAACGAGATCGTCGCGGCGAAGCTGGGGCTTTGAGGTGTCTCGGGGTGCGCATGAATGCGCACCCTACGTCGCGGATCGATGGGGTGGTTTTCGGTTGGTCCCCTCCGGTGCGCATGAATGCGCACCATACGCCGCGGATCGGTGGGGATCGCGACATATATACGGGCCCGTAGGGTGCGCATTCATG
>NZ_JARGYD010000020.1:0-28611 GCF_029168315.1 Psychromarinibacter halotolerans | reverse complement strand
CCGCCGGAGCCGCCGCCGGCCGCGCAGGTTTTCAGCGCGCCAACGCCGGTGCCCTCCCAGACCTCGCAATCGTGGAAGAGCGTCGGCAGCGAAGAGAACGGCGTGCCAGCATAGGCCAGCAGCGCCTCGCCGAGCGTGATGTCGCCAGGGAACATGACCTCGACGAAACCCTTGTTCCGCGGGTTGAACTCGATCACGCCGTCAGAGGGCGTGTCCGACGTGCCGGTCGCCGTGGCGACGTCGGTCGGGTGCTCGAACTCGATCCAATCGTTGCCGTTGTCGCTGACCGTAATGATCGTGCGATCCTGCAGATCGAGACCGTTCACCGTCCCGAACGAATTCAGCTGCACCTCGTCGCCAATGCGGACACCCCAGTCAACCAGATCATCGACGTTGACCCGGAACGTCGCCGAAGTATCGGTCGTGGTCACGTTGATCACTTCGCCGCGCCGGATCTCGTAAAGGCGACGCGCCAGAAGGACCGACTCGTCGTGGGCGTCGGTTTCAGGATCACGGCGGCGCACAATGGCGAACTGCTGGCCCGCATGCTCCCCGAGCGCCCAGCACGACGCCGAATAGGCGTTGCCGGAATCGATCGTGCAATCCCAGCGCCAGGTCGCGCCGTCGTCGTTCGAAGAGTAGAGCTCCGCGACCTTGCCGCCGTTGTGTTCGTGGTCCGCGTTGAAGCCGCAGTAGTGAACAACGTTCCCCGAGATATTCACGATGTGGCGCTTGCCCTGCGGCCAGGACTCGTAGTTCGCCGTGCCAGGCGACACCTGCCGGATCTCGAAGTCGAAGGTCTCTTTTGCCGGGTAGACACAGTCGACGTCTGCGTTATTGCCGAGCACGTCTGCCAGCTTGAACCCGCCGTTCACGTACTGCAGGCCGGTCGGGATCGCAGACACGAGGTAGGTCTTGCCGGCAAGGTCAGAGCGGAACTTCTTGGTGCCGACGTTGCCCTCAAGCTGCGAGAACGGCGTGTCGTCGAGCGCAAGACCATCGGCCGCAGGGGTGTAAGAGGCGACCGAAATACCCACCTCGGAAGCAGCGATAGCTGCCTCCATTCCCTCGAGCTTCTCCGCAAGTTGTTCGCGGTCGGGCTGGTAGGACGCACTCGGCGGGTTTCCCAAAAGGATCTCGCGGGCACTTAGCGTGGTCATTTGCAGAACTCCGTTATCGAACTTGCAAGGTGTAGGGCCCTTGCGGCGCTCCAGCGCCCCCGGTGTCACTGACCGGAACTATCCAGAAGTCGGCCTCGCCAAGGTAGAGGCAGTCGACCGTGTCGACCACGACCGAGACGTCATCCACGTTGCCGACGAACGCAGCGGACGCATCCAGCCGGAACGCGGTCGCGGCCGCAGGCGCAACGATCGTCTCGGCATATGTGCCGTCCGCGCTCCTGCCCGTTCCGCTGTTGGTCGCGCTGCCCTGCAGGGCAGGAGTCACATCGCCAGCGGTCCGGTTTTGAAGGGTGAAGGTCACGCGGCATACATCGCCCTCGGAGACGGAAATGCCCTGCACCAAATTGCCCGCGCTGCCGCCGACGTGGGACGCTGCGCCGGAAGCGATCGACCAGTCGGTGCCCGCCGTCCAGGCAGAGCCGTCCGCGAAATCGCCGTTGGACAGCAGGTCCGTCGCCGTTACATCGCCGGCCACGACATCGAAATCGGTGTCGCTTCCGACCGTGATGGTTCCGGCGGTCACGATATCCGCGTCCTCGAACGCAGCTCCGACGGCGCCGCGATAGATCCGCACACCGCCCATCAGCACCCACGCCGGCGTCCTGCCCGTGAACCGGACGCGTCCAGGCTCCGCGGCCACCGTGTCGATCGTCAGTGCCGGCGGCACAACCGCGGCGACCACCTGCACCGGCGGCTCCGGCTGGTAGTCTGGCCCGCCGGCCCCACCGGCACTGCTCACCGTGTAGTTCTTGATCTGCGCCTCGTAAGTCTCACCCTCGATCAGACCGGCCGCGATGTAGCTTGTGGTCCCGGGATCGAGCGTGACCACCTGCCACTCGGAGACAGGCGCGGTGACCTGCCGCATGCGCAGCTTGATGCTGTAGATCTCGTCCTGCTCCGGCCACGTCCATTCGATCGCCGGCGTGAGGTTGCCGCTGCCGTAATTCGCGCCCTGCAGGTCGTCGAGCTCGTCGACCTCTTCCTCGTCGTCAAGCTGCGTCAACTCCGGCGGCTGCGGCTCTTCAGACACCGCATTGAAGTCGAAGTCGGACGGGACGACGGAATAGGCCTCAATGTCGAAAGACACCCCATCCATCCGACGCTTCAGCGATGCGAGCTCGATAAAGAAATCATAGCCGGCGGCAGGATCCACGTAGCGTGCGAACCGCGGCCCGCACCCCGCCTGCTCGATCAACTCGTAACCCTTCAGCCCGATGGTGCCGGCAAGCCGGTACTCGGCGTGCTCGATCTTTGCCATGCGCTTCAGCACGCGCGCGGCCTGGTTGTGCCAGGTCACCATGTAGAGCGCCGGTTCGCGCCGGATGCGCCGCAACGTGTCGTCCTCGACGTAGACCCCCGAAGGCGACTCGCGCCACTCCCGCTCGGGCTCGACATAGGTCGCGATGAACTCGTTCGCGACGCCGGGCTCCACCTTGCCCGCCGCAATCTGCTGGCTGAAGAAGTCCTCCGGCCCCAGCGTGACCGTCGGCTCGGTCCAGCGCCCCGCGTGGATCCCGACCGTCCCGTCGGGCTTCTCCCACATGAAGGCATCGGCCGCCGCGATCATCTGCGCCAGGATATCCTTCATCGGCATGTCGTCGCCGATCGAGCCGTTTAGCTCCCACTTCGCTCCGGTCACGCCGTCCCGATCGGTGACCTCCACGTCGCATGCGTCCGCCTCCGCTGCGAGCATGTCGTCATCGAGCGAAAGGCCCCAATAGGTCTCGAGCTCATGCGCGACGCAAAGCGCCCAATTGCGGCTGAACCCCACGCTGTCGTCGCGCGGATCCCGGATCTGATCATTGCCATCCCAGACCGGCGCGATCTGCCACTCAGTCCCGTTCGGCAGGATCTCGTTGTACTTCTCCTGACCAGGCTTCTGCGCCCACGCGGCCGCGTAGGATAGCCCCTCGAAGTCGTGGGCCGACGTGATCTCCGTCACTTCCGACAGCCAGATCGAATCGACGAGCTGACCGGCCTGCCCGGTGTGCCCGCGCACATTGCCGTAGGACTTGCCCCCCTGCAGGATCGGATCGGTCTGGACGTTGCCGCTGGCATCGGTCGCAACGACAAACTTATCGAGCCACCAGTCCACGACACCCTGCGTCGAGTGCGCTGCGATCAGCACCCCGTAGTGCCGGCGCTTGCCGCGAAAGACCGTCATGGCCAGCGGCCCGCCCTTGCGCGCCCGCCCGTACAGACGATCGAAATAGGCGATCGGCTGACTGTAGTTCACCATGCGGTCGCTCGGCGACGGAATGTTTGGCTTGAACAGCGCGTTGGACAGCGCCGACAGCCCGAACCCGATGATCAACTTGCCGAACGGCGACAGCAGGAACGACCCGATCCCGGTCAACGCTGCAGAGGCCGTCAGCGTCGTCAGCAGGGTCGCGCCGGTGCCCACGAGCGCCTGCGTCCCGATGCCGATCGCCGGCAGAAAGCCCACGATCGGCGCAGCCTCCGCAGGCTTCGGCAGGGCAGCCATCGGCGCCACGATCGCCGTCGTCAGCAAAAGCCGGCTACGCATCGCCCCGCTCCGCACCGCCATAGGGAACACGCCAGGCAGCCAGCACCTGCGCCTCTAGCATGGAGTGCCGCAACTCCACCGCGCCGCGCCGGACGCCCTTGCAGACCCACGATCGACCGAGCCAGACGGCGCCTGTCGAATGACCCCGACCACCATCCTCGCCCGCGAAGGACAGGACCGCGATATCGCCAGGCAACCGATCCTCAACGGCGATCCGGGGAAGGTCATCCCCGACACGGCTCGCGACACACTCCACAGGCGCGGTCACCCAGCCGCAGACACGCTCTGCAGAGGCCTCGTCGTAATAGCGATTCCGCAGGTCCGCCGCGAAGTCGCGGCCGGTCACCCGCTCGACCCAATCGGCGACCACCAGCATGCAATCGCTCCGCCCCCAGACGGTCGGCAAGCCGTGCCAGCGATTGACCTCCTGAAACAGCGG
The DNA here is from genome assembly GCF_029168315.1 of Psychromarinibacter halotolerans. NCBI lineage: Bacteria > Pseudomonadati > Pseudomonadota > Alphaproteobacteria > Rhodobacterales > Paracoccaceae > Psychromarinibacter > Psychromarinibacter halotolerans. The sequence continues at coordinate 24,464 of NZ_JARGYD010000020.1, read as the reverse complement.
CGACATCAGCCCCACAGCTTCACGTCCCGCTGGCCGTCCGTCGGCATGAATTCGAGGCTCGGGTTCGCCGATCCGGTCAGGCGCGCATGGTCCTCAGTCGTGTACTGCAGGCCGCGGCGCCTGGACCGCTGCTCCCAGATGCTCTCGAAGGTCAGGGTGATGCGCCGCTGCTGGCCACCAGTGCGCTCGTAGCGAACAGCCCGCATCGTCCGCGACGCAAACAGGATCGGCGCGACCTTCGGCGCCTGCAGGTCCTCGGCGGCAAGCAGGGGCTGAACGTAAAACCGGATCGGTCGGCCGTCGACCGCATCCGCACCCTGCAGCTTGATGTCGTCGATCAGCTCCGGCATCGCCGGATCCTGGAAGTACGAAAGCGACGCCTCGCCCGACGGGGCGATCCCGTTGATCGCGACCTCCAGCTCGCCCACCGAGAACAGGGAACTGCCGTACCAGGAGAACCCGTTAATATCGACAAAGCGGCCATCGGTTCCGACAACGAAACGCACGGTCTCATCATCGGTCTCGATCGAGGCCAGGTGCAGAACGCCAATCACGTCGGCCGTGACATCGAAGCTCTCCGGAAAGAACGGCATCAGCGGCCGGGCCCCAGCCATTCGCGCAGCTGCAGCTGCACGCTGGTCTTGGCAAACTGGCCGTAGGCCGGGTTTCCCATGCCTTCCTCCGAAGCCTCGAACAGGCCGGTCGGAATGAGATGCACGGAGTCACCCTCCGCAATCGCGGCACGCAGCCCGGGGCGGACCTCGAGGCGGAGGTTGCCGCCTTCTTCGCTTACCGAGGTAACGCCGAACGGCCAGTCCTTGTGGCTCAGGATCATGCCCTGCACGACGGCGCCAGGATATGCCGAGGCATCCACCAGGACCGACGTTGCGCCGGCCGCAGCCGCCTCGGCGGCAAGCACAAACGGCCGATAGTCAAAACCGACATCGCCGACGAAGAGCTCATCGTTGGAAAACGGCACGCCGGTCGCAGCATCCACGCCGTCCGCCTCAGCAAGGCGGGCCCGCACGACCGCTGCCGGATCTCGCATGTATACCCGATACACGGCCTGAAGGCCCTTGCCCTGCCAGCGGATCGCGCGCCACTGCAGCAGGCGCGCGCCGGTCAGGACAGCCTGCGGCGATCCGATCCAGCGGGGAAAGGCGGAGTAAACCGACTGCGACACGCCAGTCAGCGACTCGCCATGCCGCTGGGCGCGCCAGTCGATATCCCAGTCCCGCGTCGTCAGGCACATGACCGACCACGGCACGTTAACGATGATCCGATCCATCAGGTGGTCGTTCCCCTGTCCTGCTGCCGCTGCATCTGCGACCCCAGGGCGTTGCGCTGCGCCTGCGAGGCCGCGCCGGTGACGGCGACCGACGTGTCCGCGCTGATCGCTTGGACGCGCGGCACGAACATCGCGCCCTCTTCGGCCTGCACGACGAGCTCCACCTTGACCGGCCCGCCGCCGCCCGCGCCGGCGCCCATCGCCCGCGCCTGGCTTGGCGTCAGAACCCTCCCAGGCTGCGACGGCATGAAGAGCTCGCTGTTCGGCGTGTTCTCGTTCACTCGGTAAAGCCGCCCGGGCAGGACCGAACCACCGCCAGCGCGGCCACCACCGAAGAGGCTCCCGAAGATCCCACCGAACAGTCCGCCACCGCCGCCGAGGCTTCCGCCGAGGTTGAAGGTGCTCATGAACAGCGATTTCAGGCCGGACGAGATCAGGTCGGACGCGATCTGCCGAAACACGTTGCCCAGGGCATCGCCCAAATCCTCGCCGTTGACGATCGCGTCCGCGAGCGCATCGGCGACGCTCTCGATGCCGTTTACGATTTCGCTGAACTCGGCCCGCACGAACTCCTCGTTCAGGTTGGCGAGCGCAGCGTTGTACTGCTCACTGGTCAGCTCGCCCATCTTCATCAGCGCATCGAGGTCCGCGACCTCGCGCTCGTAGGCCTCGGACGCTGTCTCGAGATCTCGCAGGATCTTGTCGCGCTCCGAGAGAAGCCGGTTCAGCTCCTTCTCTTCCTCTGTGCGGCCTCCGCCGCCCTTGCCGCCGCGACCTTTGGAAGAGTACTCATCGACGAAGTCATCGACCTGGGAATCGTAGCCAGAGTAGATGCCGCCATCCATGAAGAGACGAGGGTCGCTACCACGGCCGTGCGTTACGGGGTTGGCATCCTGCCTGTTCTGCCGGGAAATCTCATCGAGAATCGCTTGCGAAGGATCGGCGAGCGCAAGGATGCCGGTTGCACGCTTTAGGGCAATGCCGAGGTTATCGGCTAGCCGGGCGGCCTCGTCCGCGCTCACGGCGATTCCAGACACTATATCCATTCGCGACAGCCCCAGCGCCGCTTGCGCCGCATCAAGCATCTGGTCGTGCAGGTCCCGACCCTCGTCCGAAGCTTCGGCGAGACCACTGCTCGCAACAGCGATGTAATCGGCCATCCGTACCGCAGCACGCGCCTGATCTGCCCATCCCTCGGCACTCCCGACCTCCGCAAGCAACTCGGCGAGTCGTTGGGCCTCCTCGGCCGTAATGCCGAACATTTCCTGCAAGCCGTCCAGCCCGAGCTCAACGCCCTTAAGATCGGCAAGTTTGCTTTCGACTTCGTCCAACTCCGAGTTGAGCTGCTCAAGTTCTGAAATCGGAACGGCCTCGTTGCCCTGACCACCGCTGAACAACCGCTCGGTCAGCTCCGCCCGGCGACGTTCCAGATTGGACAGAGTTTCAACCATTCGCGCGATATGACTGGGGTCGATGCCCAACGCCCCCGGCAAACCAAGACTGTCAGCGATACCGGCATTCACTTGGTTGATGGCTTCGCGGGCGCGCAGCGCGGCGATATCGCGCTCTACTTCGAACAAACGGCGTGCGTCTTCCGCAAGTACCCCGTATCGGTCTCTCATGTCAGTTACGCCGGTACCAAGCTGCTTGTCCGCAGCCTCGAGCCGGGACACCGCTTTCTCGAGACCCTCCAGGCTCTTTTCCAACTCCTTTGCGTTGTCTGCGCCGGACAGCATCTCGACGCCCATCGGAATCAACGCACCGGCCAACGCACCGACCAGAATGCCAGCCGTCCCGAGACCGAGCGCGAGGTCAGGCAACTGGATCGACAGCGCGCGAACCCAGTCGCCGGTCGCCGACCCCTGCTGCGCGATCTGGCTCAGCTGCATGCTTGCCTGCCGCATCCCACCGCCGGCGAACTTGCGCGCGCCCCGATCGGCCTGTTCGAAGCTGCGGCCGATGTTGCGGTTCGCCCGCGCGAAGCCCTTCTCCGCCTTGTTCGCGGACCTCAAGGTCGAAGCCTCCATGCGCGCGAGCGCCTGCAGGTACTGCTTCTCGGTCAGCCCGACCTTGATTTGAAGATCGTCATCCGTTGCCATCTAGATCAATCCCAGGTCTCGCATGCGCTCCGGTGACATCGCATCCGCATCCGCGTCGCCCTGCGCCCCGCCGTGCGCGCGGTTCCAGCCGTCACGGCACGCCAGAAACTCCCAGACACTCATCCGCCCGAGTTGCTCGGGCGAGAACCCCATCACGGCGCCGTCTCCGTAGAGGCCGGAGAAGCGCCATTTTCCGGGGCTGCCTCCGTCGCCCCCTCCGGCTTTCCCACGCGGTCATCCTCCGGGCCGAAAAGCGCGTGCCGCAGCACGGCAGCGGCCGTCAGCTTCAGCTTTGCCCAAGGCGCGGTCGCGACCACGCCGGCGACGAGCGGCCCGGCCGTCTCGACCTCCATGCCGGCGCCGATCAAACCCTGGCGGAGGATGGCCAGAATCTCGTCGGGCGCCCACGTCCCGAGACGGAGGCGGTTGAAGAGCTCCTCGGGGCCCCGTTCGGTCTCGGTCTGCAGGGCACGCAGCCGGTCGATCGGGAGAGCGAAACCGCTCTCCCCGCCCGGCCAGACCAGTCGGATAGGATCCATCAGGCGACGGTCAGACGCTGCGGCGTGCCGTCGAACTGAAGCTCGATCGACGCCGTGATGCGGCCCTTGTCAGCCGGGCGCTCGTTCGAGATCCCGATCACTGCCGGGCCATACTCGGCATAGATATCGCCGGATGCACCGTTCTGCTCAGCCTGCACATCGCGCAGCCGGCAGTTGAGTTTGCCGGCGCTGTAGAACCAGTCCAGCAGCTCGTGCTTGCGCGCGGCAGCCCAAACGCCGGTCGCCGAGACGGTCACCGAGATCGACGCCACGTCTTTCTCGATGTTGTGCGGCAGCGACTCGTCATCGCAGTCCGGAACCGGAGTCTCGGTGATGTTCGGCGTCCGGTTGATCGTCACGCCGGTCATGCCGCAGATCTTGGAGTAGACGCCGGCCGCACCGACCGGGTCGAACTCGACCTCCAGCACCATCTCGTTGTAAGAAGTCGTCGTCGCGGTCGTCATCGCGAACCTCCATTAAGATTTCTTGAAGCCGCGCTTCACGGCCCGTTTGATGTTTGACCGCACCCGCGATCGCTCCGCCCGCCACGCGGGATAGAAGAACGGGTTTGCAGCCATGTTGACCGTCCCGAACTCCTGAAACCGCGCATAGAACGCCCTTCCGCCGCCCGCGTAGATCGTGATCGCGATCTCGTCCTGGGCGATGCCACCTCGGACCTTTCCGACCGTGATCGACCCCTTCGGCGCGTCGCCCCAGGTCCAGCCGATCGACTCGATCAGCTCCCGCGTCGCACCAACGGGCGCGAATGCCCGCATCAACTTGACGACCTTGTCGGCCTCTTTCTCCAGCTGCTTTGTCAGCTCGAGTCGCACGATCTCCGGAATGTCGCGCATTCGGCGTTTGAACCCGGCGACACCCTCAACCATCAGAGCCGCTCGACGGTCGCCTCGAAGGACACGACGCCGTGGCCCGTCTCCCCGTCCGGATCCTCGAACACCCGCACCCGCGCGACGCGGCCGGAAGTGATCGCGAAGGGCAGCGCCGCATAGATCGGCACCTGGTGCAGCGCGTCCCGCACCGCCTCCGCCAGATCCCGGCACGGTCCCAACCGACCATCGGCGCGCGTCCAACAGTCGATTTGGAAGAACAGGTCATCGGCCGGGACGCAGTCGGTCTCCGCATCGAGGCCATCCGACGGCCCGAAGGTGATCCGCGGAAACCGGTTGCGGGCGCTCTGAGGCACCGCATCGAAGATGCGATCCCCCACGATCTCTGTCACCGCCGGCGACGATAGCAGCGCCTCATAGATCGCCGCCTGTAGTGCCCGCGTCGGGCCCATCCCCAGCGGCCGCCGTTATGCGCTGCGGGCAATGATTGCGATCTGGTAGGTCGCGTCACCGCCGGCGCCCGCCGAGATCCGCAGCTCGTCCGTCGAGCCGGCACCAACCGTGCCAATCCCTGCAACATCGCCCGCGGCCAGGAGGAACACTCCGCCAGGTTTGATCGGCCCCACAGTCGGGCTGGTGCCGCCCAGGAACCCCTCGAAGGCGTTGGATGCGCCGCCGATGGTCAGGTCGGAGAGGTTCGGCTCGCCCGAGATCGGACCATTGATGACCAGGATCGCGACGATCTCGGCTGCCGCGATCGTCGCGCCGAACGCATCCGCCAGAACCCCCGACAGATCCAGGTCATCATTGCTGGACGCCGAGACGGTCCGCTCATCGACGAACAGGATGTCCGCCTGACCGGCGCCGGTTCCGCTGGCCAACTGGATCGCGGCCGCGACCGTCGGCGTGAAGCGGTCACCACCGAAGTCGCTCGAGCCTCGCTGGCTTGCAGCCAAGCGGACGCTCAGATCGCAAGAGAGTGTCATGAAGGTTCCCTTTCCTTGTGTCGCGTCAGTAGCCGACGCCGGTTTCGCAAGTGATTTCCAGCCAGGCGCGATCCTCGGAGAGCACCGGCGGCGCCTTCACGGCGTAGACGCCCAGAACGGCGGAACCGTCCGAGGCATAGGTCACCCGATTGATGTCGCGCATGCGCCAGTCGGTCGTAATGCGCCGGGCGCGCGGCGTGGCCGGCACAGTCACGACCACCGGCTGCCGCCCCTCGAGCCGCGCGGCCTGCACGGTCTCGCCCCCTCGCAGGTAGCGAAAATGCGCTGGCGTCTTGAACACCTCGGAAAAGCCAGCCTCCTGGCCACCGGATCCGTCCGAGGTCGAAACCGGCTCATCGAACGCCACCCGCTCCCGACAGCGGCCAAGGTGCATCACATCCACAGGATGAACGGGCGCAGCGTTCTGCGCACGGCCTCGGTCATTCCACCGTCGGCAGCCTGATCGCCACGGTGCAATAGCAGGTGCGCCACATGGCGGCGCACGGCATGCAGGATCTCAGGCCGCACGTCGGAGGCCGCGTCGCCGTAGCCCACTTTGACGTCGATCTCGACGTTGCCAGGCTCGCAGGCCGGCACCGGCCAGACTTTGCCCGGCGCCGCGACCACCCTGCGCCCGGTCAGGCGATAGACATCGGAAGCGACCGTCACCCAACTTCCGTCGGAGGACAGGTAGCGCACCTCCACGACCTCCTGCACCGGCGCGACCGGGATCTCGATCGAGCAGAACCCATCCCGCGTCCAGGTCACGGTCTGCGTCAGGAGACGCAGCCGCGTGTACGTCTCGACATCAGCGCGCGCCGCGGCGATCAACTCGCCGATCAGCGCGTCCTCGTGGGTTTCGTCCTCGAACTTGCGAAGGTGCTGCCGAAGGACCGGGTCCGCCGCAGTCAAGGGTTCCTGGGACGGCGGCGTGATCGTGGTGAGCGACACGATGCGTCAGCTTTTGCTGCGACGCTTGGTCGGACCCGCAGGCACTGCGATTCCGCGCTCGATGAAGTGCTGCGCGGACCGGTCCTCGAGCGACTTGCGCGCCCCCTTGCGGAACCACGTCGCCTTGTCGGTGCCGCGATGCTCATCCTGCACCTCATGGTCACGCAGGAACTTCACCACCGTCTTGCCGTTCTCGTTTGCCATAGCCCTTCTCCTTCAGGTCGGACCGCGCCGGGCAGGCGCGGCCGAGTTACTGCGAAACAGGGCTTAGACAGTGACGATCTCGGCGACGCTCGCCAGATCGTTGTCCGACGCCGGCCCATAGCGCGGGTCCATGCAGATCACGAGCGCGCCAAGGTCGCACGACGCGGTCGCCACCGTCACCGACAGCCGAACATGGGTGAAGTTGTTGGCCAGATCGAGATCCTCGCCGTAGCACTGGATCACGGCCTGCTTGTCGGAATCGTCCGTGCCGCCCTGCGACAGCTCGGTGATCGCCGCGCCGGCGATGTCCTTCGCCCCGCTGCCCGACGCATCGGTCGCCTGCTCGAGCTTGGCGTTGACGGTCGCGCTGGACCCAAGGGTGCCCGCCATCACGGTCGCCATGATCAGGCCGAACTTCGACATCGGGATCCAGCCGGTCGTCACGGTGCCGGCAGCCGTCACATCCGGATCGATCACGCCGACGACGGCGGCTCGATGGGATGCAGGAGTGGTTTTCTGAACCATTGTGAAAGTCTCCGATTGGGTTTCTGGAAGGAACCGCCCCGATGGCCGGGGCGGCTGCCAAGCGTTCGTCGGCGCGCGGTCGCCGCGCGCCGGCGTCCGTTACGCCCGCTCTGCCAGCGCGACGAAGTGCGACTTCGTGGCCGTGCCGTTGTGCGGCGAGACCGGCGCCGACAAATGCGGCTGACCGCCGTAGCGGAACACCCACCGGAAGGCCTGCGTGTTGTAATCGAAGTACAGGTGGATCGAGGTCGCGTACTTCACACCCGACGCCCGACGCGCGCCGTAATAACCACGCGGCTGGATCAGCTGCAGGTCGCCGAGATCGCCAAGGGTCTTGGCGTACTCGGACAGCCGCAGCGGCAGACCGAGGATGAAGCCGTTCGGCGCGCCGGCAAGTCCGTTGGGCGGCAGCCAGACCGGCTTGTCGCCGAGGGTCAGCGTCATCAGCTGCGGAAGGATATCGCTGTTGCCCAGCCAAAAGGGCTGCGACCCCGGCACCATCAGCAGACGCGAGTACATATTGACGATGTTCTCGGTAGCCAGGGTGTCCGCCGATTGGCCGGATTCCTTCGGCACGGTGACCATCGCCGGAGAGTTGAACCAGCCGAGCGGCTGGCCGACACCGGTGCCCTCGACGATCGCCAGGTTCTTTTTCCACGCGATCGCCTCTGCGGCCTTACGGGACAGGCGCGCGTTTAGGCGCGGCGCATCCTCCAGAAGCTCTTCGCTGGCAAGCGCCAGGGTGTATAGCTCGTGCAGCGGAACGTTGCGCTCCTGGCCGGCCAGCTTCGAGGCCGTCATCTGCGAGCCTTCCGCCCGCCAGTAGGACTCGATGCCAGTCGCGCCCCACGGCGTCGACTCGTCGGCCAACAGCTTGACGCTGCGATTGGCGGTCGGCTCTTCGTCGATCATCGGGCCGAACTCGTCGAACTGGTTCACCAGTTCCCAGATCTCGTCGCGATGAGCCGGCGGCAGCATGTAGCCCTCGCCGGAGGTCGTCCCGCCCTCGTGGCTGTTCGCCAGGGCGACCAGCCGCTCGTCCCGATCGCCACCATGCACGGCCGCGTGAACCGCAACAGCGAACTCGCCCAGGTCGGCGAAACCAGCCGTGGTTTCCGGGTTCAGATCGCGGACCGTCGTGCCGCCGGCCGGCGACAGCGTGGTGCCAGCCGCCAGGCCACCCAGGATGCGCTTGCGCGCCTCCATCTTCTCGGCCTCCTTGATGTCCGACTGGACGGCCTTGATCTCGTCCTCGATCGCTTCGAACCGCAACTCTTCCTCGGCCGTCAGACCCCGCTCCGCGGACTCTGCCGCGTCGAGAATCTTGGTGCCTTCCGCCTGCAGCTCAGCGAGGCGCTTTTGCAGTGCAGCCTTTTTACTCATGCCAGGCTCGCTCCTCTGTTACCGGGGGAAAATAGCCGTCAACAGCGCGCCCGGCGCACGCCGCATCGGAAAGACCAAAGGTCTGGGAATTCAGAGCAGCGCCATCCGGCGCCGCGCCAGCGACGTGTTCGTGGGCTTGCGCCCCGACGCGACACGCTGGAGGGTCTCCTCGAAGGTCGCCACGCGATCGGCCATCCGTAGCGACACGGCGGTCTTCGCATTGTAGGCCCGCCCGCCGCCCATGTGTGCGGCATCCTTCTCCGGATCGGCGCGAACCACCGCGAGATCCACGCCGCGATTGCGGGCGACTGCGCGGGTGAACATGTCGTAGGCATAGTCCGCCGAGGCCTGCCGGTGCTTCAGCGCCGCCTCGTCCAACGGCCCGACGGCGCCCTCGGCCTTCCGGGCGCCGGAACGGACCATCGTGCGCTTGACGCCCATTTTCTCTAGGGCAGCCGAGATGTCGTCGTGCATGCCGTAGACACCGATCGAGCCAACGTGTCCCGAGGGCGTAACCACCACCTCGTCGGCGGCCGATGCGATCCAGTAGGCCGCCGACGCCGCCATCGTGTTCGCGACAGCGATGATCGGCCGTCCTGCGCGGCGGGCCCGGTAGATCTTCTCGGCCGTCTCCGCCACCATGTCGACCGCCCCGCCTGGGCTGTCGATGTCCAGGACGATCGCCTGCGCATTCGCACCCGCCGCCGCTTCGTCGAAGGCTTTGCCGAATTGGTCCAGCGACGACGCCCCGGACATCCGGCCGAGCATGCCGGCGCGCGGCATGATGGTCCCCTGCAGGTTCAGTACATGGACGGTGCCGCGCCGGCCGGACACAGGCTCCGCCGCGTAGATCGGCTCGTTGTCCTCGCCCGCCCACTCGACGCCAGCGCCGGTCTCTGCCCGCACGGCCAGGAGCGCCACGACCTCTGCAGCCTTCTGTTCGTCGATCAGCCAGGTGCGCGACTGCACGGCGGCCAGGACACGGTCGATTTCATGCGGCATTTTTCACGAGCTCCAATCTCGGTTTCCCTTTCTTCCCGCCGACCGAGCCGCGCAGGAACGCGATCGACTTGTCGATCGCCTCGCGCTGCTCCGGCTTGCGCTCTTCGGCGCCGGCGCCCACCGGCACCATGTTCAGCGGCTCCATGTACCGATCGCCCGCCGGCCCGATGCCATTGCGGTGCTCCATCCGCAGGACGTCGTTGACGCTCATCCAGCCCCACTGCCGGGCGATCGAGTAGGCCTCATAGCGAGCCTTGATGTCGCCCCGCAGAAGGCTCTCGACGTTGAACTCGAAGTACTCGTCGGGCAGATCCAGCAGGAACTTCCCGACCGACCGCTCGATGAGCTCGAGGATCGGGCGCAAGGTGTCCGTGACGAACTCGAGCGACTGGTGCTCGATGTTGCTGAACGTCGCGCGATCGAGGATCCCGACCTTGTGCGGCGGCACACGCCACAGACGCGCAAGATCAAGCCAGAGCTCTTTGCGGGTCTCGAGGAACTGCGCCTCCTCCGCCGTCAGACCGAGACGGTGCGGCTTCATCCCGTACTCCAGCGCCATCGGCTGGTGCCGACGACGGCCAGTCAGGCGCCGGAGCATCGACCGCGTCCAATTTTCCTTGGACTCGGCGTCAGCAAAGTGCCCCTCCATCGAGAACGCGTATGCCGGCGTGGCGTCGTTCTTGAACAGGGTGTTCGCGTATCGCTGGAGCGCGATCGCGACTGCGACCGCCTCGCGCCCGTCGACCAAGATCGGTGACGTGCCTTTCAGATCGTCCATGAGCGGCGGCAGGGCGATATGCCAAACCTCGTCCGCGAGCAGGATGCGCTCACGGCCCCAGCGATCACGGAACCGATAGCGCCTCTCTCTCAGATCCGCGAGCTCCTCCACCACAACGCGGTGCGGCTCCATCCGCCAGAGCGCGACGACCTCGCCTCCCTCGAACACCTTCTCGGCGTAGAAATCGCCCTCGGCGCACAGGTCGTCGACCATCTGGTAGATGAAGTCGAAACCGGTCTGCCGCGGGTTCGGATTGCGCAGCAGCTTCGCCACCGGATGATCGACCCGCCGCTCGACACGATCCTCGCCAACGCGGCGGAAAACGCCGTTCTCAAGTCCGGCGACCGAGCCGGCCAGGAGCGACAAGCAGTTGCGCACCACCGGCACCTTCCGGGCCCGCGACACGCTGACATGAACGTCGATCTCGCTCGTCGCGCCGCCGTGGTCCTCGAAGAACCGATGGTCAGCCGCATCGCGCTGCGCGTCCTCGGCGGCCGACAAGCGATCACCGCCGAACAGTTTCAGGATGCCCATTCAAGCTACCTCATAGTCCGGACCGATCACGATCGCGCCCGTCTTGTTTGCCGCCACAGGGTTCCAGCTCATCAGCTGAACCGCGTCGAACAACGCCATGAGCGGGTCGATCTTCGCGGTCCCGCTCTGCGCTTTCGTCACGATGACTGCGTTGCCCCGAGCCTCGGTCTTCGCATTGCCGACGCACCACTCCATCAGCCGCTGCCCACCGTGGATCATCCGACCGTTCTTCAGCTTCACTGGCGTCGTCTTGATCGCGGCGTTCAGCTTGTAGCCCTGGCTGATCGCCCTGATATCCTCGATCCGGAACCCTTCGGCCACCAGCGCGTCGATGATCGACCCCACGCCCTCCGGGTCCATCCCGATGCCATCCTGCTCGGGGAAAAGGTTGGCATCCCGGATCCGCCGGCACAGCTCAACGATCTCGGGGTTTGCCTCGTCCTCGATGTTGTCGACCAGAACCAGATCGCCGGCTTCCGCCAGCGCCTCGAGCTCCGGCGCGATCGACTTGCGTAAGGTCAGCACGTCGCGATCGGCCCAGGCCATCGACCAAGCCTGCCAGATCTTGGTCTCGGCATGCCGCCCCAGGACGCAGAACCCCAGCAAATCGTCCAGTCCGCCGCCGTCGACGCCAGCAACGACCACTTCGGACGTCTCGAGGATGTCCTCGAAGCTCAGCCCCTCCCGGGTTGCTTGCTCCCAATAGTCAGCCCCGACCCACCGGCCGGTCTTAAGGCCGAGGCCAACCTGCACGTTCAGGTGCTGGCTGGCGAAGAGAGCCAGCGCCTCAGGACCGTCTGCCTCGGCCGCTGCAAGATCGTCGGCAAGATCTCGAGCGTGGATCGATCGCCCAAGGTTCGGGTTGACCATCGACCAGGTCGAGGGATCGCGCCAAGCTTCTGCCTCGGACATCTCGTCGGGCAGCTCGTACATGACCGCCAGCATCGGCAAAGCCAGCTTCCCGTCGCGGACGGCGCGCGCGCGCTGCAGCTCCTTCTCGAACTGGCCGGTCGGGCGCTCCTTCGACTGCGTCGTGATCTGCAGCATGAAGCCCTCGGGCCGAGACTTCAGGCCACCGCGGAGCTCGAGGAAAATCTGAGGCGCCTTTTGTTTGCTGCCCAGCACGTGCGTCTCATCGATCAGGATGATCGCTGCCTTGGATCCAGTGACGACGTCGCCGTCTGCCGACAAGATCTTGATCTCGCATCCGGTCGTGTGATGCGTGATCTTTTTCATCTGCCCCTGGACTCGAAACAGAGCCTTTAGGTCCGGATCCAGATTGATGATCCCGGCGGCCTGCCGATAGGCGATGCCGGAGATTTCCTGCGTCGGCGCGATCAGAATCGCTTCGGCATTTGGCCGCTCGTTCAGGATCGCCGCTGTCACCACGATCGCGGCAGCGATCGCCGACTTCCCGTTCTTCTTCGGCACCAGCAGGAAGAACTCTCGGATCATGCGCCGCTTGGTTTCGGGATCGTAGCTTCCGAAGATGACCCGCACGAAGTCGAACACCCAGTCGTCGCAAACCTCGCCATAGGTTGGCGTCCCGATCAGGTCCGGCACCTTCAGGCGCTTGAAGATCCTCAGCGCCTTGTCCGCGACCGCATCGAACAGCGGCAAATCCGGAATAAGCGTCAGCCGGTTCGTTATGCGGCGTTCCCAGTCCGGTAGCGCGGTCGACCACGCCGGGTCGGGCGCGAACCCGTCATCAATCTGGACTGCGTCGAGCATGTCCTAGTGCTCGTACCCGGGCTTGAGGTCGAACCCCCATTCGCCGTCGGTGTCTCCGACCGCGACGCGCTGCGCCTCGCGCCGCGCCTGCTCTTTCTTACCCAGCGGCTCCGACTTCAGTTTGCCCTTGTCGGGATCCGCCGTCAGCCGAGCAGAGGCATTCATCGCGTCGTTCTTTTCGACCATCTGGTTCAGCAGGCGCATCGCCCCGACGTTTCCGCCGAAGGCCTGCTCTGCGGTGATCATCATCCGCCGGGCATCCAGCCGATCGCGCGCACGGTCGCGCTCTGCCAGCTCGGATCTAAAATACCGCTTCAGCGTCGGGACGCTGATCGACTTGCCGGTCCGTGGATCAAGGATGCACCCCGCGATCCTCTCATTCCCCCAGCCCATCGCCAGTAACATGCTGACGCGGCGCGCATTTTCCTCGGTCCGCTCAAACCGGGGCCGCCCGCGCTTGCCCGCGCGGCAGTAGACCGGGTCACCCCAGAGGGTGTAGCCGATCACGTTGTCCCGATTTTCATCGCCCATCAGAAAAAAATCTCCGCATGTTGGGGGCGCGGGTCTGGGGAAATGGGCCGATTCTGGAAATCGCACCCCCCTCCCCCTGCCCAGGGCCGTCACTTCGACTGGCGTCCGCCCTTCTCGAGCGACTGCTTGACCCGATCGTGGTACCGCTTACAGACCGACCAGAGGTTCCGACGATCCCAGAACAGAGCCTCGTCGCCACGATGCGGGCGGCGATGGTCGACCACCGCACTGTCAGGATGCACTCGCCCTTCGACCAGCATGTGGGGCCGATCGCAGGCCTGACATAGCCAGTCGTCTCGATCGAGGATCTCAAGCCGCAGGCGTTGCCAGCGCGCGGTGTGTGTCCAGCTCGGCGACCGACGACCGGGCGCTTCCTTGGCCTCGTCCTCAGCTGGTGAGCGCAGGCGACCAGCTGCAGGCTTGAGCCTGCTCGGCATTCCCCTTCCGGCCAGTCGACCCACGCTCACCTCACCGTCCACGTTCACGAGATCACCTCGCACCCATAGTCCAGAAACGACGAAACCCCGCTCTATGGCGGGGCTTGTCGGGAGAGTCGGGACGAGTTTCGGGCGGGATGAACCGAGCGTTTTTTCAACCGGCCCTCGCCGCCCAGCAGTCGGGGCGCTGCCGCTCTATACGCGGGGGCTGGCCGACCAGAGGCTATGGGCAGGCACGCTATGCGGGCAATTGCGAAACTGTCAACATGGAATTTCAGCCGCTCAGCTTCACCAGGTCGTCAGGCGACGCGGAGACCAACGCCTCCCTGCCGAACAGCTCGAGCCGCACCTTGGCGCCATTCCACTTGTCCACGGCCACGATCTCGCAATCGAAACCCGCGAACACACCCGCCTTGAACAGCGCCCGGTCACCCGACTTCAGCTGCCGTGCAGCCCTTAGTTTTTTGGCTTCCAGCCCCTGCCTTTGCCGAATGGCCTGATCGACCCTTCGCATGTCGTGCAGGCGCCGCAGCTTGGACACGCCCAAAATGCCCCACTGCCCACTGCTGGTCCGAAGCGCATCGCTTATGAACGGGCTCCCAAGCACTCGGTGACCCACAGGTTCGCCGGGAAACCTGGCGAACACATAGCCCGGCAGATAGCAGCTGGTGACCTCACGGCGCGTCCCCTTGACCTGAGTCACCCGGCTTGTCACCGGGTGGAAGGCATAGACGCCACGCTCCGACAGCCATCGCTCGGCGGCGTTCTCGCGCTGCGGGCGGCACCGCAACGCGTACCAGCGCGGGACGCCGAGGCGCACGATTTCCCTGCCATCGCGATCGCCGGGTTCGGCGACGTCGCCCACCTCGACCTCAAGCCAGTGCCTGGTCATCGCCGCTCCTCGGCGTCAGCCGGCTTCATGATCGACTTGACCACCGCGATGCGGTCGGCGTGCCACGCCAGCAGCTGCTCGTCGTCCGGCATCGCGACCCCACGATCGACGCGGCTTCTGGCCATCGATATATTCCGGCGGCGCTCCTCGGCCTGGCGCCGGATTGCTGCCTGGGCGCCGTCCATCGTTGGTGGTTTCTTGTACTTCTGGATGAACTCGAACGTTTCGACGAGAGTGTCATCCTCCGCTGCCCGGGCACCGGCCGAGGACCGGAACCACGACAGCATCGACGGGATCTTTTCGATCGGGCACGGCTCGATCAGTTCTGCGTAGGCGTAGATCATCGCCCGGGGCGGCCACTGGTCGCGCTGTTTACCCTGTCCCTTCGACTTCATGAAATCGAACAGGGTGCGCAGACCGTCGTCGCTCATGTAGGTCAGCGCATCGACCATGCGCGTCTGCTTTGCGCGGAACGTCTCGTCGTCCATCCGGCGCGGCCTTCGGAACCCGAGTTCATCCATCGGGTCGCAGAACAGCCTGCGCACCCTGCCTCGCTTCGTTTCTTCCACGCCTGTCTGCTCGTCGGTCATCGTCGCCTCCTGTCAGGCGGGCACGGCAGGCAGGTCGATGCCACGTTGCCGCAGCGCCTCCCGGCCAACCAAGCCCTCTCTCAGCATGAACTCCGCCAAAGCCAGCGAGACGGCAGAAGGCGGCACGTACGCCTCGGGATCTGCGATCTTCGCTGCCCAGAAATGCGCTGCGCCCTCGAGCGTTTTTCCGCCCGGCGGCAACGCGCGCCTGGTTCCTTTCTGGTTCTTTACAGGTTTGTCTCCAGTGGGCTGGAGACGGGATCGGCCATTTTTTGGAGACGGGATTGCCGTTTTTTTGGAGTCGGCTCCGTCTCCAGTTTTTGGAGTCGGCCCGTCTCCAATATCTGGAGTCGGCCCGTCTCCAGTTTCTGGAGACGGCTCTTCCGGATCGGACAGTTCGAAGCCGAGGACATAGAGCGTGCTCAACTGCTTCTTTGTGCGACCATCGAACCGTCGTTCGCGGCGCACGAGGCCCCGGCCCTCCATCGCCTTCAACGCGTTGTTCAAGGTGCCATTCGAGACCCCGGTCGCCCGCAAAAGGTACTCCTGCGACGGGTAGCAACCGGCACTTGGGTTATGGCAATCGCACAGGTGGAACAGGATCCGAAACTCGCTGTTCGACAGCGATGCCGGATCCAAGTCCGCCAACCATCGGTTCGCCTTGTGGCTCATGCCGCACGCCCTCGTTCCGCATCGCGCTTCGCGGAAAGCCGCATGGCGGCTGCCGTGATCTCCTCCAGGCCGCGCCGGGTGCGTTTTCGCAGCACCTGCGACACGTACTCGCCCTGAAACCCCAGCTCGAGGCTCGCGGCCCGCATAGAGGGGAATGTCAGCCCGCCGATCGTCACCGGTTTCGCCCGGTTTCTCGGATGCGACCGCTTCACGCCAACTCGATCGACGTCACCCTCGCCGAGCGCCTTGTAGATCGTATTCGCCCGCACCTTCAGCGCGCGAGCCGCGACGCGGGCCGACGGATACACCCGGCCGCGGATCCGCACCGGTAAGGGCTCGGGATGGCTGCCCCCGGTCCCGCAGCGGTGCAAGGTGCCATTTCGGATGCACATGCGGACGTTGTCTGGCGTCACACCAAGCGCCACCGCCGCAGCCCTAGCATCAGCATAAACGACGCCGCGTATCTCGATGTTCTTGTAAATCATTTGCCCCACTTACGACCCCCTGCTCGCCTTCTCTTTCGACCACCAATCTTCGACCTCGCGCTGCAGCTGCTTGCCCGCCGCCCCTGGCCGGAAAGCCGCCACGCCATCCATGAAGTGCAGGATCGCCGCCGCCAGCGGATGGCCGGCCGGCAGCCGCAGCGCCTCGCGCGCCAGGCGCAGCTGCTCGGACATTTCGAGCATCCCCTGCTCCGCGTTCTCGGCGGCGCTCAACGCGTCAAACGCGAGCGCCGCCGCCTTGCCCTCATTCGCGTCTCGCCCCATCGTGTTCTCCCAGCGCCGCGTCGCACGGGTGGGACTTTGCCCTTCACCCGCGCGACGACCTGCCTCAGATCCCCATAGCCCGGCGCTTGCCTGCTTCAGCGAAGCTCGACAGCTTGCTGCCCACCTTCGGCTTCGGCTCGCGCGCCAACGCCTGACCAAACGCTTCGTCCGCCCGGCTGACCGCCCGCGGCTCAGGCGTCACCTCTTTGGGTTCGATTGATGGCGGCGCCGGCAGTCGGGCTTTTTGAGGCGCCGCCGACCAAGTCGTGAGGGCTCGCTGGATCTCCAGCCGAAGCTGCGCCGCCCGCGGCCCGCGGTCGCCCGACGCCTTGCGTCGAGCGTCGACCCTTTGCTCGATCTCGAGCAGGTCGACATCCGCGAGAAACTCCGCCAGCGGCTTGTCTAGGAACTCCGGACTGGTCGCCAACGTCTCCAGCCAGGGGCGCAACACGTTCGCCGAGTACATCAACGCCTCGTCTACCGACGTGCTGTCGCGGATGGCTTTCAATCCCGCCGTCACGACATCCGCCTTGCCGCGCTCCACCAAGGTCCGGATCAGCGCGATCGCGAACACCTCACCCGGCTTCTTCTCCGGGCTCGACTTGTGAAGGGTCATCAACCGGCATCCCGACGCAGCGACCGCAGCCTCGGCCTTCACCGCCCAGGCCGTGCGCGCCGCCAACGCCGCCTTGTAGACGTGGAACAGGGTGATCTTGACGGTGTCGCCGTTGACGTGCGCGAAGGCAGCGGCCTGCTCCGCAGCCGACATCCGAACGATCATCGCCGGAATCCGGTCATAGCCCCGCATCAGCGCCGCATGCGCCCGGTGCTGGCCATCAATCACCGCGTACCGCCCGTCGACCGTCGGCGACAGCAGCACCGGCGTGAACCGCGCCCATGTGAACGCCGTCGCGATCGCTGTGATCGCCTTCCAGTTGGCCGTCAGCAGTGGCCGCTGGTAGGCGCCATCGATGACCAGGCTCTTGATCGGAACCCACTCCAGCGGCGGCTCCGCCTCGATATGGCCAGTGATCTTTGGCCGCGTTCCAATATCGATAGTCCGGAAATGCTCCATCGCTCTGCCTCCGCTGGCTTGAAACTCACCAATATGCAGCCTGAACGACGTCGGCCGGCTCGCCGCTCTCCGCGACGTCGGCATGGCGCACCCTGTCGGTCATGACGCGCACCCGCGATGCAGTGACACCGAACGCGCGGCCGATCGCCGAACTTGCCGCCCCGTCGCACCGCATCCCCAGCATACGCAGTAGGATCTCGTCGTCGTCTCTCGTCTTCTCGACCATGTCACCCAAGCTCCTCTGGCCACGGATCCGCGCGCTCAAGCATGTCGAGCAATCCGTTCGCCTTCGTGATGAACCGCACCCGCTCGACCGCCCGCATGACGTCGTCGGCCGTATCCGGCCAACCGTGTCGCCGCAGAATTGCAGCAGCGGTGCGCAGCTTGTCGCAGCCCTGTTCCGCCTGAACACGGACCGCCGCGAAACATGACTTGTCGTGGACCGCAGCCGTCATGCCTTCGATCCCTTTGCCAAAGCCCGCTCGAGCGCCTCGATCGCGGCACGCGCTTCCGCCAGCTCTTTTTGCGCGGCGCCCGTTTCACCAGACGCCACCAGATCGAGGACGGCCGGGGGCACGTCACCGATCTCGCGCAGCGCGGCTGCCGCGATCGCGTTCAGATCCGAAGTGCCATCCGCGTCGCGCCGGCGCCGGTGCATCACCTCTGTGATCGGCCAGCGGCCGAGCGCATCCTCGAGCCGCGCCGCATGGTCGATCGAGACAGCCGCCTGACCGCTGACCTCCTTTGAAACCGTGCCCTTCGAGCACTCGAGGAAAAACGCGGCAGCCTCGACCCCGCCGAAGTCGCGGACGAGCTGGCCGTAGAGCGATCGGATCAGGGGTGTACTGAACATCGGGAAACCGTGTTTTGTTGGGGAAAATGGCTGACACCGTCTAAGTCATGGCGTGGCAAGTGCGGTGCCGCGCGGAACATGCGAAGGTGAGTAACCAGTGAAAAAATTGGAGTTTCAGAATGCGACTTGCCGCACTCATCAGCCTTCTCCTCGCCCCACCTGCGGCCGCTCAACTCGCGATCGACCGAGACACCGCCTCGGCGATCATCGAACATGTCTGGACGGACCTGAGCTGTGGCGATTTCTTGGACGATACAGCCAACGCAGACACAGACGATGCCGCGTACCTGCAGCTCATGGCGGCACTGACCTACCTGGAGGCAGCGGCTCAGGGCGCGCAGGTGGACAAGGGGAAAACCCGGATGTTTCTCATGCTGGCCTGCATGTCCAAGCGCGATGCCGGGTTCTCCGACACCGTGCTCCAGATCGTTCGACCGCGATAGGCGACGAGCAGGCATCAGTCGCGCTCCGCACCAGCGCTTGCGGTCGGCGCGCGCCACTTGAATGCTGCTTCGGGGCAGCTGACCCCGCCAGCTTCACACATCTCCCGAATGCCGATGTACCACGCCGCCGGGAATTTCCCGGCCGTGCGCGCGGCACGCACCGCGTGGTGCGTGACTTCGAACCTTTTCTCGATCGCGTCGGAGCCGATCGCGTCGGTAATGCGAATGACATCTGCCTTGGACATACCTGTCAATTGCCAAATTATTTCGCATCTCGCAAGACAACATTCCAACGTTGCGCGAAATTTATTGGCAAAGGCATAACGGAACAATGAGCAGTGACCCGCAAAAACCGTTTGCCGACATCGCCGCACGCCTCGTCTGGCACCGCGAACTCGAAGGTATGACGCAACAGGAATACGCCGAACGGATCGGCGTCAAACGGTCACGACTGTCGCAATGGGAAGGCGGACATCATCGCTTGTCGCTCGACGGGGCACTGGCCTTGCGCCGCACGTTCGGATTGTCGCTAGATTTCATGTTCGAAGGCATCGACGACGCGTTGCCGATGACCCTGAGACGCGCCTGGCGCGATAGCCCGCGCGTTAGCCACTCCAGGTAGTCGATCGTAAATCCAGACCGCCTCGCACCCTCAATCAAGTCATCGTCTCGCACGGCAATACCCCCTTCTAAAACCGGCCCTCGAAGCTAAACGTGGTAAGGATTTTTGCAATCCTACATGCATGCGATGCGCATCTATGCTAAATTTTTTCGCCGATCGCGCTTGTCATGCGAAATTTCTTAGCATAGCGTCCTGATCAGCCCGGTAGCCCGCCCGGCAAAGCAACAGGAGCCGCGACTTGACCAAGACCCCGCACCGCCCCATTGCAATCGCCCGCGCCAAGCGGGTGATCACCGACCCCAGCCCGTCCGACACGCCGCTCCAGCGACGCATGAGCTGGGCCGTGCTCCGCCGCCAAAGGGATGCCACACCGGAAGAACTGGCCCAGCTCGACGAAACCCTGCCCCCCGCCGAGATCATTCAGCTGCGGCGGAGTCTCAAACTCACACGCCGGGTCGTCGCCCTCGCCGCGATTGTGTTGCTGACTTGGGTCGGCGCGGATCGCGGCTGGGGCGCGGTTACCGAACGCGTCGCGCGCAGCATCAATGCGCATACGCAAGTTTCCTATCTGTCCGGCGTCACTCCTCCCTGACGGACAGACCGGCCGGGCGGCAGATCCCCCACATTCCTGCTGTCGCCCGGCCAAACAGTTTGAATCCGCCACTCGCGGACCCCGGGCGCGGCGGGCGTGCCGCCCCGGGGAACCTTTCGCAGACACCGGAGGCTCTTGATCATGCAGACCGGCGCCCAGATCCTCGACGAGGGTCGCACCCCCGAGGAATGGTGCGAGATCTTCCGGGCCCGCCGGATGACGCTTTCAGCGCGCAGCCTGCGCGACCACGCGCGGCGCCTAGGCGCTTGCCATGTTCTCGGCAAGGGGGCCATGCTGATCACGCCCGCCCAGCTCGATCGCATACTAGAGGATCGCCAATGCCACTCGAACCGTACCGACGAGGCGAGACGTTCTGGGTCCGCGGCCGCATCGAGTATGACGGCCGCCCAATCACCAGCTACTACCGCCGCAGCACTGGCACATCTACAGAAGCAGGCGCGCGCGTCTGGATCGCCGAAGAAACCGATCGGCAAAGGCGTCGTCACCTCGTTGGAGACGAAGCGGAGGCGCTGACCTTTGCCGGCGCCGTCCTCCTCTACCCCGCCAAGCCCGCCGAAGCGAAGTATCTCGTGCCGATCCTCGAGGCGCTCGGCGACCGGCCCGTCGCCTCGATCACGCCCCGCGAAGTGCGCGAGCTCGCCGCCGCTCTTTACCCGACAGCCGCGACCGATACATGGCGCCGCCAGGTACTGACGCCGGTCAGCGCGGTGATCAACAATGCCCATGACAGCGGCTCTTGCCCACCGATCCGGATCCGCGGCTTCAGCGCCCAGGAACGCATCGACCAGGACCGCAGGCGTGGTGCCGAAAGCCGGCGCGAGCGGCAGCCGGCCGATCGCGAGTGGCTCGCCGCCTTCACCGCGGAGGCCGGCCCCTACCTCTCCACTCTTGCTGAATTCATGTTCGAGACAGCGGCGCGGATCGGCCAGGCCGTGGCCCTGAGACCGAATGACCTCGACCTGCCGCGCGGTCGCGTCTGGCTACCAGCATCCAAGGGCCACCCCGCTCAATGGGTCGCGATCTCGCCGGCGATGGTTGCGCGGCTTGCGAACCTTCCGGCGCGCGCGCCCTTCGATCGAAAGCGGGGCGTAACGCTGCCGCCCAACGTGTTCGGATACGCCAGCCGCACTGGACCGCTCAAAGCATGGCGGAGTGCATGCGCGCGCGCGGGGATCCCTTACATCGCGCCTCACGCCGCCGGGCGGCACGGCTTCTATACCGAGATGCGGGTGCGCCAGGGGCTTGATCCGGTCACCGCCGCGAAAGCCGGCCGTTGGTCGAACCCCGCTCTCCCGGACGCAATCTATGCGCACAGCGAGGCGGACGAGCGCGAGATCAGGAGCCGCGCCGGTACAAACCCTGTACAGCCAGCCCATGAATTTCGGCGCAAGGCTCGGAAATAACCGGCAGATTCGGAACAAGAAAGTGCCCTTGGTAAGGGAGAGGTCGAGAGTTCAAATCTCTCCGGCAGCACCAGTTTTCCAAATCAGATCAATAACGTCCGGCACGCCGCCCGCACCATACGACACGCGTGGAATTTCGTGCGCCCAGAACGAAAAAAACCCGCCGGCCCTGTTCGGGCGGCGGGTCAGTGTTTGCCTGGCCGGCGGTCCACCCCCATGCGGACCACCGGCCTTCAGTGCAGCAGCAGCAAAGGGTCAGGCACCGATTTCAGAGGCGAGCACAAGCTCACCCGCCTCGTAGGCCTCGGCGAGGGCCATAAGGTATTCGCGCCGCTGCCGCGGCGGGTGCGGCATGCCGGGGACAATCGGCATCTGAGCGGCGCGAAGGGCTTCGATACGATCGGCCACCGGGTGATTGACGACATCGGCAACGGTGAAGTCACGGGCAAGCATGGTCATCAGTCTGGTACTCCGATCGAGAAACGACGTCACCGGCGGGACGGGCCGGTTGGCCGTGGGTTGTCATCTGGGGCCTTACATACACGCGATTACTACTCTAACCGCCCCATGACTCACCTTGTACGCGAATTAATCACACCGGCATACATACCCCTTTGTACAGGTTCCTAAGTACAGGTACGCTCGTGCCCGACGCACCCGAACCGCCCGGCGCGGCCTGCCGCCGCGGATTCGCATAGTTAATCCGACCCGTCTCGGCTAACGCTGCCCGACGGAACGCTACGTTCGGTTCCTGCATCCACACTAAGGGAGAAAGTCATGGCGACCCTGCTGACCGGCAACATCACGACGGCGACCAGCATCGCGGACGGAGAGGACGTGTTCCTCGCACCGACGGCAACCGTCAACACGAGCGGGACTGCCTTCAGCTTCGCCACGGATGCCAGCGGCAGCCTGACGGTTGCCGGGATGGTCGTCACCTCGACGGGCGACGGCATCCGCATGACCGGGTCGGATACCCTTACGATCGCCTCGACCGGCAGCGTCTACGCGACAAGCGGCGACGGTGACGGCATCGATGTCAGCGGGAACAACAACAGGCTGATCGTTTCCGGCTATGTATACGGCGTCGACAACGGCATCGTCGATTTCGCATCGGACGGAGGCGAAACGATCATCACGTCGACCGGCACGGTTCAGGGGGGATCAAACAACGACCTGGCGACCGGTGACGCCGCAGCCTACCAGACCCGCGGACTTACCCACACGCTGCGCAACGACGGAACGCTGATCGCCGATCTCAACATTGCAACCGGTCGCTACATTGCCGTCGCGAACTCGGAAGCCGGCAACGGCGATGCCAATTTCAATGACGCGTTCGACGCCGACCTGACCTTCATCAACACCGGCCTCGTCATTGGCGACGTTCTGATGCAAGCGGGCGAGGACGTGTTCGACGGGCGCGGCGGCACGGTGCAGGGCACGGTGTACGGCGGGCTGGATAACGACCTTTATATCGTGGACGACGGTGCGGCCTCGCTGTTCGAAGCCCCCGGCGGCGGCGTGGACACGGTGCAAAGCACGGTCAGCTTCTCGCTTGCGGACTTCTTCGAGAACCTGACGCTGCTTGGGTCGGACGCCATCGACGGCGCCGGGAACGGGTCGCGCAACATCCTGACGGGCAACGCGGGCGCTAACGCGCTTTACGGCGACAACTCGCGCGACACCATCTACGGCGGCGCGGGCGCCGACACGCTGGATGGCGGGCGCGGCGACGACTACATGCTTGGCGGCACAGGCAACGACGTGCTGTTCGGTCGGGCTGGCGTCGACATCATGGACGGCGGCGACGACGATGATCTGCTGTTCGGCGGCATCGGCAACGACATCATGACCGGCGGCGACGGGGACGATACGCTTAAGGGTGGCGCAGGGGCGGACACGATGGACGGTGGCGCCGGGCAGGACATCTTCGTGTTCAGCAAGGTGTCGGACAGCCCCGGCGGAGGGTCCGACCGCATCAACAATTTCGAGGTCGGTCAGGATACGCTCGACTTCACCCAACTGGTGTCCGGCACGATGGAGGTGAACATCCTCGGCGGTTTTTCCGGCGGCGGGCAGGCCAGCCTGCGGACCTTCGAGAATTCCTATGGGGACACCATTGTGTTCGTCGACGCGGATGGCGACGGCGGGACGGACATGCGGATCGAGGTGAACCTTGTCACCGGCCTGACGGAAACGGATTTCTACGTCTAAGGCCGGACAGCCGATACAAGAAACCCGTCGGTCCGGTTCGGGCGACGGGTGCGGCGTTCGGAATGTCTTGGATCTTCTCGTCAGCCCGCCCCCCGATGTCCGGGGCTTGGCGGGCCGTCGTTCGTCGCGGGCGTATCTTACGCGCGCGGATCGGTCGAAAGGACCAGTTCGCCAGCCTCGAAAGCTTCGGCAAGGGCCATCAGGTATTCACGACGCTGGCGCGGCGGGTGCGGCATGCCGGGGACAACGGGCATCTGGGCGGCGCGCAGGTCTTCGAGACGGGCGGCCAAAGGCTTGGCGACAGCTTCGGCGGCGACGAATTCATGGGACAGCATGGTCATTATGCAAACACTCCGATCAGGATGAGGAAAAAGCCGATTTCGACGATCGGCAGGCTGAAGGACTTGAACATCGACATTTCTAAACTCTTCACTTGTCTAACCACCCCACGCCTCATCTTTTACGCGAATTCATCACCCCGGCA